>JAZGEG010000035.1:0-9840 GCA_036478655.1 Candidatus Aenigmatarchaeota archaeon
CAGGCAATAGAAAAGCAGAAAAGGATAGACTCATCACCTTCAACAAGAGGCAAAATAATCAAAAGAAAACCTTATGACAAAGATTGATTTTTAGCATAATCAGGGTATCAGTTTCTCCGGCGTTCTCGGGAACAGGATCGTTTCCTGAACGTCCGGGAGCCCAAGTATCTGCTGGACGAACCTGTCCACTCCGAAGCCAATCCCTCCATGCTCCGGCATTCCCCATCTAAAGGCGTTCGTGTAAAAATTGAAATCTTTCGGGTTCAATCCCTTCTGCTTCATCACATTAACCAAAACTTCATACCTGTGCTCTCTCTGCCCGCCTGAAGCGAGCTCCAGGCCCCTGTAGTCCAGATCGATCCCCCTCGAGACCTCGCCGTCCAGCATTACGTAGAACGGCTTTATCTTTGAGGGGAATTTCGTTATGAAGTACATCTCATGCCCCTTCTTGTCCATCATCTCCGCAAACTTCCTTTCCTGCGCGTCCTCTATGTCCTCCCCCCATTCTATCTTCACTCCTGTTTTCGAAAGAACCTTCAGAACATCATCATACGTGAACCTCTTGAGCGGAAGTTCAGGAACCTTTATTTTGAGACCAGGCTCCCCTTTCAGCCCCTTCAAAACATAAACGACCATCCTTTCCAGAACCTTCATCACGTCCTCCTCGCTATCTATCCATGCCATCTCAAAATCCAGCGACATGAATTCCGAAATATGCCTACGGGTGTGGAACTTCTCAGCCCGGAACGCCTGACCTATCTCATAAACTTTATCGAGCCCCGAAGCCATCATCATCTGCTTGTAAAGTTGCGGGCTCTGACGGAGGAAGGCTTCCTTCCCGTAGAAATCAAGTTTGAACATGGTTGCTCCACCCTCGGCTCCTGCCGCCTGTATAACCGGTGTATGGATTTCAACAAAATCGTTCTTCCTGAAGAATTCGTGAGCGAGACCCATGACCTTGTGGCGGGTCATGAAAATCTTCCGCACATCCGGGTTCCTGAGGTCAAGGTAGCGGTAATCGAACCGCGTGTCCTTCCACGAATCCACGTGCAGATCCAAAGGAAGCGGCTTCTCCGCCCCTGCCAATACTTTCACCAAATTCGGGATCATTTCATACCCGAGCTTTGCGATCTTCGATTTCACAACGTTCCCGTCGATCTCCACGCAGTCTTCCTTCCCGAGTTTCGAGAGAGTGTCCCAGACCCCGTCGGAAACATCGGATTTCTTCGCTGTCACCTGGACCTTCCCTTCCCTGTCCCTGATCGTGAGAAACTGGATGTTCCCGAGGTTCCGGACGTTATCCACCCAGCCCTTCACCTTCGCTTCCCTGTTCGCTTTCAGCTGGTTAGAATATGAATGCTCCATAACATCATTTTTGTTTTTCGTTTTATTAATATTTGTTCAACTTTCATGAAGTATAACCAAGGTCTGCGTGCTTTCTATGCCCCTGATGTCTCTTAGTTTGACTATTATGTCATCAAGCTCATCCACGTCCTTTGCCCGGATAAGCAGAACAATATCTACCGTCCCCGTCACGATGTCTGCTTTCTCAATGAAGTCGAGTTTCATAAGTTCCTTAACAACATCATGCTGAGTCCCCCGGAAACCCTTAAGGTATTTTGAATCTGCCTTGACCAAAGAGTAAGCCGCCAGACCTTTCCCTGTCTTTTTGTGATCTATGTCTATCGTGAACCGCTTGATAACCCCGAGCGACTTCATCCGCTTAATGCGGTTGTGCACGGTCGTGATGGGCAGGAGAGTCCTCGATGCGACCTGCCTGACCTTCAGGTCCCCCCTCTCCTTCAGGATCTCAAGGATACGAATGTCTTTCTTATCCAGTTTTACGCCCATATTGAAACATATGTTCCATTTAATATATAAATTTTCGTATATCTTGTAAAATATTCCATAAAAATGGGGAAATATTTATAAATACCACCAATAAACGGTAAAAAGAGGTGATATAGATGAAAAGTGATTCACGTAATCTCAGAGAAATTGAGGAAATCTTTGCTTAGCCTAGAGAAGAGACACCTCACCATCCGCGAAGAAAGGATGGTCTGCGTTCTGAAAATTCAGGACAGGATTCTTTGCTCTGCCAGGAATTTTCTTTCGAGGGAAGGCTTCCTGCAAATTCAAGCGCCCGTCATGGGGCCAGCTACAGACCCCGGCCTGAGGGGAGCGAAGCAGGCTATCATAGACTTTTACGGAAAACCCATGAGGCTGATGGGTTCCATGCTTCTCCACAAGCAAATGGCGATGAGCGCACTAGGGAAGATATTCGCCTTCTCTCCCTGCGTGAGATTCGAGAGCGAGGAGACCAAAGAAACAGGGAGGCATTTAGTTGAATTCTACCAGCTAGACCTGGAAGCGAAGGGATATGATTACGACAAGATCATGGACTTGGGAGAAAGGCTGGTGGTCCGCGTAATAAAGTACGTGAAGAAACACTGCAAGGAAGAACTGGAATTCTTGGGGAGGAAAATCAAAATCCCGAAACTCCCGTTCAAGAAAATGACCCACGAGGAGGCAATTGGCATCTGCAGGGAACTTGGTTTCGATGTAAGCCACGGAGAGGAAATTCCATGGGAAGCGGAGAAAGCGCTTTCCGAACACATAGGCGAGTTCTTCTGGGTCAAGGATTATCCAACTGGTTCTAGGGGCTTTTATGACAGGATAGATCCGAAAGACAAGAGGAAACTGAGAGATTTTGACCTGTTCTACCCTGAAGGATACGGAGAAGCGATCTCTGGAAGCGAAAGGGAGACAGAACTTTCGAAAGTCAAGATGAAGATGAAGGAGGCGAGTGTCGAAACGAGAGGCTACGAATGGTATTTCGAGATGCTCAAATACGGAATACCCGAGTCAGCAGGTTTCGGGATAGGGATAGAGAGGCTTACGAGATTCATATGCGGACTTGATTTTGTCTGGGAAGCGGCGCCCTTCCCTAAAGTTGCGGGAGTGGTCTCGCCGTAAGTGAGGTTTTAACATGCAACATAAACGCACAATTTATTTTCATGGGCCCGAAAGATTATATGAATTTAAAATTGTTACTTCACACCCTTCTGGAACTAGCTATGAAGATGGTAAGTATATCTTTCGTAAAGATTTTGGAATAATAGGTTCTGAGCTTTGTGATATTGGATTCACACACGTAGGCGTAAGAAAAGAAAGAACAGAAGACGTTGGTTCTGATCATAAAGCTACATCTATTTTCAAAGAAGTAATTTTAAATGGTGAATATTTACCCTCAAATGACTCATCCCACTTCAATATTCTTGTTACTCATCCACCTCTTCGCGATCTGATAGGATATATAAAAAGTTTAAGGAGAATTAAAAAAATAAGAGAAATAAAAAGAGAATTAGAATACTCTACCCCTTCGAATGTTTGAGATTATTTTTAATAGAGGAGTTACAATATAAAATTAAAGTGATGCTAATGGACATAGACAAGGTTCCTAAGAGCGTTGGGAAAACCCTCGAGATCAAGGGATGGGTCTGGAGGAAGAGGGAGAGCAAGGACATAATATTCCTGGTTATCCGTGACTCTAATGATGTGGTTCAGTGCACGATCAAGGACAGCCACAAAGATTTCAAGAAAGCCCAGAAGCTGACGATAGAGTCATCCGTGATCCTGAAAGGCAGGGTCACAAAGGACAAGAGAGCGCCCACGGGCTACGAGATAAAGATCTCGAAGCTCGAACCAGTCCACATAGCCGAGAGGTTCCCGATAACAAAGGACAAGTCCACGGAATTCCTTTTGGACACGCGCCACCTCTGGCTGAGGTCAAGGTATATGACAGCGGTTATGAAGGTGAGGCATACCGTGGTCGGGGCGATACACAAGTTCTTCAGGGACCGGGGGTATTACGAATTCGACCCGCCCATATTCCAGCCAATACAGTGCGAGGGTGGATCGACGCTCTTCGAGGTTAAGTATTTTGATGATATCACGTATCTGACCCAGTCCTGGCAGCTGTATGCGGAGGCCGCGGTTTTCGCCCTGGAAAAGGTTTACGACGTCGCCCCCACGTTCCGGGCGGAAAGATCGAAAACCTCGAGACACCTGTCTGAATTCTGGATGGCTGAGATGGAAGCTGCTTGGATGGATCTGAAGGAGGTAACGGAAGTCGCGAAAGACGAGGTCCGCTTCATAATAAAGGAAGTTCTCAAACACAACAAGAAAGAGCTTGAACTCCTCGGTCAGGACATAAAGAAACTCGAGAGGATTGTGAAAAAACCGTTCCCCACGATCACCTATACGAAAGCACTTGAAATCCTTGAAAAGAAGGGTGGGATGAAAATCCAGTGGGGCAAGGATTTGAGAACGATAGAGGAGGACAACCTCATGGAACATTTCGACACCCCGATCGTTGTCACGCACTATCCCAAGGAAATAATGGCCTTTTACAAGCAGAGGGATCCCAAAGAGCCGAAGACCGCTTTGTGTTTTGACATGCTCTCCCCAGAGGGGTATGGAGAGCTCGTGGGCGGCTCACAGAGGGACACGGACATAAAAGAGCTGATCGAATCCCTCAAAAAGATGGGGGAGAGCCCGAAAGGCTACGAATGGTATATGGACCTCAGAAGGTTTGGCTCTGTCACGCACTCAGGATACGGACTGGGGGTTGAAAGACTCGTCGCTTGGTTATGCAAGCTCGATAACATAAAGGACTCGATCCCCTTCCCGAGAACTATGC
Organism: Candidatus Aenigmatarchaeota archaeon; assembly: GCA_036478655.1. GTDB lineage: Archaea > Aenigmatarchaeota > Aenigmatarchaeia > QMZP01 > QMZT01 > JAZGEG01. The sequence continues at coordinate 4,703 of JAZGEG010000035.1, forward strand.
TGAGGTTCAGGCCCTGAGACAGAGTACAGTATAGATTTTTAAGATTTCCCTCTAAAATTATGTTAGATAACATGGGTGCAGTTGGTTATATTCTACTTTCAGCAATTAAGGCATTAACGCCTTCAGATAGTATGCCAAACGATATCAAATATATACCACTAGATTACAAAAGGAAACCTGCGATCGAATTGAGACTTGAAAAAGCACATTCAAATGTAAATTCAGTTCTTTCAAATTCTATATCAGGTGATCTAGATCCAGCGTATTCGGGAACAAGTTCCATGAATCCTCCTGTAGACGATCTAGTTGAAGACACTAAAATTCTAGAGAAGTTCGGAAAAATATACGCAAAAGTTAAGGATAAAGGATTTCCATATAGAATGAGTGTGGACGTAAACGGCGATGGTACAGATGATAACTTCGTATTCACATTGGAAAAGGGATCATCAGTAACAGCAGGTATTAATGTAACGCCAGGGACAAGGTTTACAATGGAATTTACTAGTTTAAGCGGCGGATGGAAAGGCACAAAAATTTACGGAATAGTGGGCGGTGATGGTAAAATTAAAATAGCCAAAAGAAAATGGTTAACCCCGACCAATGCCAAAAAATACCTTGACGTTGTGCTTAAGTACTACGAAAAATAGGTTAAACGAAGAATTCTTGACCATTATGTATTATAATACATAATTTCTATCAAAAATATATAGAAAAGTATATAAAGGTTTCCCTCCAAGTTAATCGCATGGAAAAAAACCATCATTCGGGAAGCGAATCGAAATTTTCAGACATATTTCTGGAAACTATGTGAATGATGGCTTGAATGCAAAGCATTGGTTTTTAACCCGACAAAACGAACACAGCGTTTTCTAGATTTTTAAAAATTAAGGAGGTGAAATTATGGTGGTTAAAAGATACACGGAGAATGTAGGGAGATCACAGGTGGATTATCTATCCGATCTCGTAGCAAGAGCATGCACAGTACCGTATTTCGAACACGGAAGGAATTACAGGTCGGATGTGCATGTAAAAATCAGCAACGGAGAGCTGTCTATTGGAGGTCATGTAGCAACGCCCAAAAAAATCAATTACAAAGGAATAGCAAGACAGATCATTGACCAGAGCGGATACCGGAGAACCGGAGATATACCAAAAGGTTTACCTTCCATACGCACATCTGTAGATACACAACGAGTGGATGAGGCGGAAAGGATTAATATCGAACACGGAGTAGGAGACTCGGGTCACGGAAGAGGATGGGCAACCAATGAAACGATTCAGGGAGTGAGGAAATCAACAATTATTGCCAGGGAGCTTGCTAACGGCTTTGACAATATCGCATCTGACAGGAGATATGGAAAACTAGGGCCTGACCTGAAGGTGAATTGCGTTTTTGATTACAGTGACAGCGGGGAATTCATAGGGTTGTCAAGCGCTACCATAGCTATACAGCACAGGAAAAATGTTACGCACAAGCACGTCACGGATATCGTAAAGACCCTGACGCACACGGCCCTAGCAGTAGCCGACATACCTCACGATTCTGACAGGATAAAAGTGAATTGTGCTGGGAAGTTCGTGACCGGAGGGCCTGTGGCGGACGCAGGTCACAGCAATGCTAGGATATCATACCAGACATACGGGGAACTCGATCTTCTCCCATTCCAGGAATCATTCTGGGGGAGGAGCCCTGAAAAGGACAGCATTGTCTGGCCTCTGTGGGCGAGACATGTCGCGAGGAACATCGTTACCGCCGGACTTGCGGATCAATGCCAGGTCTGGTATGCATGCGATATCGGCAGCACTAATGTGAAAGAGATCGGCATAAGAGGTCTGAAACCAGAAGCGGACAAGGATAAAGTAATAGATTTCGTCAGGGACAAATTCGGTTACAAGGTAAAGGACGTCATAGAGAACCTCGATTTGTACAACCCCGGCAACTATCCGCCAGAGCTGATCACCCATGGAATTTTCGGTTCTGGTTTGGACCTTCCTTGGGAGCGGACAGTTCTGAAAAAGGATGACAGCGATCTTCTCGAGTTGTGGAGATAGGGAGATATCTCCCTCCCCCTTTTTTTTATTTCAGGAAACCCAGAATCAGCTACGTCTCAGGAACCCGAACAGCTTCCTCTGCTTGTGCTCCCCCAGCAAACCTTTCGTGGTCATCCAGGAGTGGCGGACCAGGCCCTCCTCAGGGAATTTCTTGTGCTCTTTCAGATAATCTCTCATCCATTGGATCGTCCTCTCGTCGCTCGGGTAGCCGGTCCCCTTGATCCCGTACTTCTTCCGCAATTCTTCTATTTCGTTGTCCCTCTCCACCTTCGCTATGATCGAGGCCGCGGAAACCACGGGGTAATTCACGTCTGCCTTGTGCTCAACCACGAGATCCGTCCCGAATTTTAACATCTTCCCCAGAATCCGCTTGAACTTCCCGAGATTGAGATCGGGGCTGTCCACGTAAGTCTTATGGGCGTTCAGGCAGTCGATGATCGTTGTCATCTTCATCGCTTCCACCCTGTTCAGGTTCACGCCCTGCTTCTTGTAGTGATCTATCCTGCACGGCCCGACCTTCAGGACAACGATATCCTTCGCGACCTTCTCGATCCTTCCCGAAAGCATTTCTCTCTGTTTGGGGGTGAGCTCTTTCGAATCGCGGACACCGAGCTTTTTCAGTTTCGGAATATCCTTCTCATGGATCGAAACTCCTGCAATGACCATCGGACCGAGGACCGCTCCCCTCCCCGCCTCATCCACGCCGCAGACTACCGTTCCTTTCCCAGCCATAAAACCGCCTTTGATAATTATTGAAATAAAAATTTTATATATTAGCTTGGTTTAATATTTGATTTAGAGGGAACAACATGGATTTCATATCTTTCATGATGAATTCTGGATTCTTCGGGCTGGTTTTGATACCGGTTTTGATATTCCTGGCCAGGATACTTGACGTCACGATGGGGACCATAAGGATAATATTCATTTCCAAGGGCTTCAAGTATCTGGCTCCTGTTGTCGGTTTTTTCGAGGTCCTGATTTGGCTGATGGCAATAACCCAGATAATGCAGAACCTCACGAACTTCATTAACTACATAGCGTACGCAGGAGGCTTCGCCGCCGGGACGTTTTTCGGCATATACCTCGAAGGAAAGCTTGCGATGGGTTACCTGAGCGTGGTTACGGTGACCAAGAAGGATCCGACCGGACTAATAGAGAAGCTCGAAATATCTGGGCACAAAACCACGAGCATTGATGCGAAAGGGAAGAAGTCGAATGTTGAAATGGTGTTCACGATTGTAAAGAGGAAAAGGCTGAGGAACATTTTGAACATAATCAAGAATTTCGACCCGCGTGCATTCTACTCGATTGAGGATGTGAAGTACATGCACGAGATACACCTCCCCCATGCAAAGCGCCATACCAGAAGACGTTTGTTTTCATTAATGTCAAGGAGAAAAGGAAAGTAAAAATCACTCAATCAAAATAAGCCCTGAATGGGACGTCTTCAGTTTTCTCTCGATCTCCTCGATCCGTTTCTCGATGTCTTCTATCGCGGGGATCTCGCTGATCTCGTCCAATTCATGTTTTTCAACCATTCCCACTTCCTTCTTCATGCCCTCCATATCGGAGACAATGTGGTCTATGTGATCCTCGTTCCGGACGATCGTCCTCTTTATATCGTCCAATTCTTCGGAAAGGTCTTTACTTATAGGTTTCCCGCCGGCTTTTATCTCCTTTCTGGGAAGTTCCCTTTTCATATCATCCTTTGTCACGAAACCGCCCATCCTCGAAAGTATTGAATCCACATCGTTTTTCATTTTCTCTAGATCAGACCCCTTCGTGATCTTCATTGGTGCCGGGACAGGTAATTCGGGGACTTCTGCCGGTCTCATTTCGTCCATTTTCTCGAGTCTTCTCCCCAGGAATTCCACTCTTTGCTCTACCCGGAACATCTTCTTCTTTAATTCCGGGTCAGGCGGGAGAACGATTTTCTCCTTTGGCTTTTTCGCGAGCAACATACGCTTCAAATCACCCATGAATTTCCTGTTGCCCTCTATTTCCATTTTTATTTCCTCTATACCCGCCTCTTCCCCTGAAACCAGTGATTTCAGCCTTTCGATGCTCGCTTTGTTCGCTTCCACCACGTTCTTAAGTTCCTCGGACTTTTCCGTTCCGAACTTAACATTCAATTCCTCCAGCTTTGTGAAGAGTTCATTCTTTAGGGAGCCTATTTCATCCTTGGCTCCTTCCTCGGGTTTCTCCTCCCTCACCCGTTTTACCTCTTCCTCGAGTTTTGTTAATTCGTTGTGGAGGGCTTCCAGCTCGCCGTGCACCTCGGCGGGGATCTCGGAAACGGGGGCGCGGGCTTTCGATCTCATTTCCCCTATCAGCTTTCTGTTATCTTTTATCATTTTAGTGATGAAGTCGGAACCAGGGAAACCCTCCGGCCTTTCGGATATCATAGATTTGAGGCTATCAATGGTCTTTCTGTTCTCCTCGATTGCGTTTCGCAGGTCAGAAACATCGATCGGAGCCGGGGCGGAAGGGAATTTATTCGCCCCAATCTCCTCCCTTATCTGTTCTATTTCATTCCTTATATCTTCCAGCCCCTTCCCTTCGATTGGCTCTGCCTGCGGGGTCGGATAACCAGTGATTTTAGAGCGGAGGAATTTAACCTCCTCCACGGTTTGCTTCCACTTCTTAAGGATGTCAACATTCTTGGCGATCTCCTCAAGCTCCACCATCCTCTCCTCAACTTCCGGAGGCATGGGAGAAGGGGAGGTAAGCTTTATCTTATCTATCTCGTTCTTCAGATTGATTATATCGAGTTGGGTTAAGTTCTGGAGATCCTCTATCGCTGACAGCTTGTCAATTATTTCCTTCCATTTCCCCTCCGGACCCTCTTCTCCTATCATTTGTCCACAATAAGATATTAACGGGCATAATATATATTTTAGAAATCACAGTTCCACTGAGGGCGAGACTTTCGGGCACACGTCGTTTATCAATTTCAACTCTGTCAAAGACCACGTATCGTTTATATTCGTGACGTCCGCGTCGATAATCCAATCGTATCCCGGTTTCAGGGGGTTTGCCTTGGTCCTCTGGCCAGATGTTATGTTAACATCCGGGCTGATTAT
>JAZGEG010000036.1:0-6662 GCA_036478655.1 Candidatus Aenigmatarchaeota archaeon
TGATTGTGTTTTGGTGGATGTCACAAACCTCCATATCTCTTTTCCTGTTTCCAAATCAACAGAGTAAAGATGGCAGTCCCAAGAGCCGAAATATATCTGATCTTTCCACAGGACGGGGTTTGACCATATCGGTCCCTCTGTCCTGAATCTCCACACTTCCTTTCCGTCCATATCCAGGCAATAGAAGTTGCTGTCACCTGAGCCGAAATATATCCCGTTTTCGTGGAAAACTGGCATGTTGCTTATCGAATTCTCGCCGGCCCTGAATCTCCAGATTTCCTTCCCCGTTTCCGGGTCTATCGCATAGAAAATCCCGTCCCTGCAACCGTGGTAAAGAACCCCGTCATGCATTACCGGGCAGGCAGAGTTACCGTACTTCCCTGTCCGGAACCTCCAAATTTCCTTTCCTGTACGAAGGTCAAGAGCGTAAGCGTAATTATCGAAAGAGGCGACGTATATCCTTTCCTCATGTATTAAAGGCTTGTGAAAAAGATATAACTCGTGACCTGTTTTGAATTTCCACACCTCCCTGCCTGTTTTGAGATCAAGACAGTAAAGATAGCCATCATAAGAACCAAAGTAAACTTTTCCTTTGAAAACGGAAACGCTCGAAACTATTGAGTCCCCTGTTTTAAAGCGCCAGAGCTCTTTGCCTGTCTCGAAATCTATGGCGTAAAAATATCCATCCTTGGACCCTACGCATGCAATTCTATCGCTTTCTGTGGGAGTGCTCGCTATATCACCCCCTGTTCGGAACCTCCATATTTCCTTCCCCGTTACCATGTCAATCCTGTACAGGTTCTTATCAAAGGATCCCACCAGAAGGGAGTCTCCCGCTATGAACGGCGAAGAACATATTATAAGGTCACCAGTTTTGAACTTCCAAGTAACTTTTCTCTTCACGAGGTCAACTGCGTAAACATAACCGTCTGCCGCGCCAAAATATATTACTCCGTCCTTGATCACAGCATCGTTGCATATACTCCCTCCGAATCCGACGTTCCATATCCTGTCGTATTTTTTCGTTTTTCTGACTGTAAGGTCTTCCAGCTCCATTTCAAAATCGGAAAATCCGGAGGTTTCGAAATCCATGTTTCATCTTTCGGTATAAACCTTAAAAAATCCTGTCATTTTTTAATCCGGAAAGCAAAAAATAATCATGTTTGATGTTGAGGGCTCGATTCTTAAGGAGATATACAAGGAAAGGCCTGAATGGTCTCACAAAGGGGATTTCGGGAAGCTCCTCGTTATCGGGGGGTCGAAGAGGTACACCGGGGCGCCCGCCCTTGTTGCTTACTCCGCTATCGCTTCCCTCAGGGCAGGGGCTGATCTGGTCCTTGTTGCAGCCCCTACCAGGGCTGCGGACATAATAGCGAAATTCTCCCCCAACCTGATAACAGAGCCCCTGGACGGGGATTTTGTTTCAATGAAGCATTCGAAAAAACTCAATTACCTTATAAAGAAATTCGATGCTATCTCGATAGGTTCGGGGCTCGGAACGGAGAAGGAAATAGAGGAGTTCGTGAAGAAGTTCGTGGGTAAAATCAAAAAGCCATGCGTGATAGATGCGGATGCGATAAAGGTCCTTAAAAATAAAAGGCTCGGGGGAAATTTCGTCCTGACCCCTCATGCCTATGAATTCTACCACATAAGCGGGGAGAGGCCGAAACAGGACATACTGAGCAGGGCGAAACTCGTTAAGAGGTTTGCTAAAAAAATAGGGGCGACAATCCTCCTGAAAGGAGCTGTGGATATAATTTCTGACGGGAAGCAGACAGCGATGAACAAGACCGGAAATCCCTGCATGACAACGGGAGGGACAGGGGATGTTCTGGCCGGGGTGTGTGGGGGCCTGCTCGCCCAGAAAATTGCGCCGTTCAAGGCAGCGTGCGCCTCAGCTTACATGACAGGCAAAGCAGGCGATCTCGCAGCGAAGGATAAAGGGCCAAGCCTCCTCGCAACGGATATCATAGAAAAGATACCTGAGGTTATAAAATGATAAAAGTGATCGGTCTTGTGGGTTCTCCAAGGGATGGGAATACGAAATTCTTGGTTTCCCTCGCTCTGGAAGAGTGTAAAAAAAAGGGAATGGAAACCGAACTTATCCACCTCGGTAAAATGGACATATCTCCGTGCAAGGTTTGCGAGAAATGCGTGAAAGAGGGGAAATGCGTTGTAGAGGATGATTTCCAGTGTATCGCAAACAAGGTCGAAAAGGCAGATGGGATAATAATAGGGTCTCCTGTTTATTTCGGTTCCGTTTCCTCCCAACTAAAGGCTTTCATGGACAGAACGAGGTATTTGAGAAGGAAGGGGACCTTGAAAGACAAGGTCGGAGGAGCGATAGCATCCGGAGGTTCAAGACAAGGTGGGCAGGAATACGTTCTCCATCAGATACACAATTTCTTCCTGATTCACGGCATGATAGTCGTAGGCGATGAGAAGACCATGCATTTCGGGGGGGCAGGCGTAGGAAGGAAGGGAAGGGATGTAAAAAAGGACGAAGAGGGTCTGAAGACATCGAAAAATCTAGGGAGACATGTAGCGAGAATCGTTAAAAAGTTAGGGAAAGGTTAAATCCACATCAAAAGCCTGTAACGTCCGAGCTTGCTTTCGATCTTCCACATCTGATTGCACTTCGGGCATTTAACTTCTTTTTCATTCCCCTCACTGAAATTGTATTCAAAGCCGTGCCCGCATGAAGCGCATCGAAAGTCCTCTCTCATTTACTCACCTTTTAAGAATTGGGGTTAGGTTTTAAATTGGTTAATTCTACGTCTTCGGTGTCAAATCCCTTAAAACCAGGAAGATCGCTATCACGAAAACCGCTAGAAAGACTAAGCCTGCAACAGGGTTCGTGTAGAATCCTATGTCATTCGTTATGTTGCCCGCCAAGCCTGACGTTCCCGCGATGAACAGGGCAAACCCCGACAAGATGATTATGACAACCAGACCTAATTTTTCGAGCTCCATGATTGATTTTAGGTGGGTTAGATTTATTAGCATGACTTTTTATACGTTGCTTCCAAGATTTTAGGGTGGAAAGCATGGGTGAATGCCGGATCCTGGGTTAAAAAGCCTTTTTATTTCTCTAGTTCAAGGTTTAATTTAAATCGGGGTTTTCTAATAATATTTACATACGGAGTTTACGAGGTTGGTTGGTATGGAGAAGTATAATCCCATGGAAATGCAGAAGGAGATTATGGAGTTCTGGATAAAGAATAAAATACCCGACCAGATCGTGAAGTTTGATCATGGTAAGAAGAAGTTCTTCCTTCTGGACGGTCCTCCTTACGTGAACGGGGTTCCGCACGTGGGTCACATAAAAACGACCACCACGAAGGACATATGGTCGAAGTTCAGGACGATGCAGGGGTATCAATCATGGTGGCAGCCCGGATTCGATTGCGGAGGGCTTCCGATCGAGAACGCTGTGGAGAAGAAGCTCGGGATAAAATCAAAGAAGGAAATTATCGAGAAGATCGGGATAGACAAGTTCATAGAGGAATGCAAGAAGCTCGCGGAAGGGAACAAGGATGTCTGGATGGGTACTTACAAGAAGCTCGGGGCATGGAGAGGGTGGTTAGACCCCTACATGACCTACAAGGATTATTACCTTGAGAGCGGATGGTGGACAGTGAAGAGATTGTGGGAAAAGGGGATGCTGGTTGAGGGAGAGAAATCCGTATATTGGTGTCCTCATTGCGAGACGACGCTTTCTGGTTATGAGGTTACGGATTCTTACAAGGACGTAACCGATTACTCGGTCTATGTAAAATATCCTATTCTCGGCCAGAAGTTCACCTCTGTTTTGATATGGACTACCACTCCATGGACTCTTCCTGCAAACGTGGCAATAGCGGTCCATCCGGACGAGAATTACGTAAAGGTAAAGGTGAGAGGTGAATACTACATCCTCGCTGAGAAACGTTTGAAGGAGTCGTTCAAGGAGATAGGAATTGAGGATTACAAAGTGGTTGAAAAATTCAAGGGGAAAACCCTTGAGGGCATAAGGTACGATCCTGTTCTGAGGATCCCACTGCAGGAGGAACTGAAGAAGAAAAAGAATGCTCACCAGATAATACTTTCGATTCCCCTCTTCAAGAAAGGGGTTTCAAGCAAGGTCTTTGCAAAGGGCAAGGTCAAAAAAACGGATAAGGAGAATGTCGAGGATTTCGTAACTATGGATGCAGGGAGCGGGTGTGTTCATACTGCACCAGGACACGGGGAAAGTGATTTTCGGGTTGGAGAACATTACAAGCTTCCGAAGGTCTCGCCGGTGGATGATGAAGGGAGGCTTACGGAAGATACGGGGGAGTTTGCGGGCATGTACGTCAAGGATGCTGACCACAAGATAATGGACTATCTGGATGAGAGAGGATATCTCCTCAAGTACATAAAGATCACGCATTCCTATCCGTTATGCTGGCGCTGTAAAGCTCCTCTGCTCTTCAGACTGAGCAAGCAGTGGTTCTTCACTATTGACATGATAAAGGACAAAATGCTGAAGGAGAACAAGCGCATGAAGTGGCTGCCTGAATTCGCGAGAGAGCGCTTCCATAACTGGATAGAGGGGGCGATAGACTGGGCCGTGTCCGTCCAGAGGTTCTGGGGGATTCCTTTGCCTATTTGGATATGCGATTCGTGCGGATACAAGGATGTGATAGGTTCAAGGAAGGAACTCGGTGAGAAGGCGATTGAGAAAGTAAAAGAAGATATTGATCTGCATAAGAACACCGTGGATAAAATCCATCTGAAGTGTTCTGAATGCGGGAAGAAAATGACCAGGGTGGGAGACACGATGAACGTGTGGTTTGATTCAGGGATTTCTCCCTGGGCTTCTCTGGGATACCCGTTCAAGAACAAGAAACTGTTCGAAACCCTCTGGCCCATGGATATCGTATGCGAGGGACAGGACCACATCAGGGGATGGTTTTACGCCCTAATGTTCTGCGGGGTTTCGGCTTTTGATATCAGTCCGTTCGATGCGGTAGCGATGACTGGATGGACACTGGATGAAAAGGGGGAGAAGATGTCAAAATCCCTGGGGAACGTAGTATCTGCTGAGGACGCGCTGAAAACGGTTGAATCCGATCTCATTCGCTTTTACCACTGCTGGTCGGTCGCTCCATGGGACACGCAGCTATTCTCGATGAAGATAACGAAAGATCTCAGAAGGGTCCTGGGTGTTCTCTGGAACACGAGCGTCTTCGCTGAGAACTACTCCGATCCCAAGCTTATCGATAAGAAAGAGCCGTTCAAAAACCTCGAGCTCGAGGACAAGTGGATAATATCAAGGGTTAACTCGCTGATAAAGGATACTACAGAAAACCTCGAAGATTTCAATCTTCATTACATGGCAAGGAATTTCGAGGATTTCATACTTAACGATTTCTCCAGGTGGTACATAAAACTCGTGAGGGATCGATTATCTCCATGGTATTCGGGGAAGGACAAGGAATCCGCCCAGTTCACGCTCCTCTATGTCATTGAAAACCTTACGAGGCTGCTCGCTCCTGTCACGCCTTTCATAACCGAAAAGATTTACCAGAAACTGTTCTCCTCAAAAGGCAGGCCGAAATCCATTCACCTGTGTTCCTGGCCTAAATCGGATGAAGGGTTGGTAGACAAGAAGCTCGAGGAGGGGATGGAATCCGCGAAGAAGGTGATAGAGGGAGCGAATTCCTTACGCCAGGAGCTAAAAGTGAAACTCAGGTGGCCGGTCTCGGAACTCTTCATAAAGCCGAAAGACAGCGAAGCGAAATCCGTTATGGGCGGGGTGGAAAAAATCCTGAAAACAATGGCGAATGTGGAAAAGGTTTCTTTTATGAAACAAATTCCAAAGAAATATAAGAAAAAATCATTCGAGCACGGGGAGCTTGCGTTCGGAGAAGTTATTAAGGACAAGGCGTTCCTGAGGGAGCTTGTAAGGAATATTCAGGTCATGAGGAAGAAGGAAAGACTGAACGTCAAGGAGAGGATCGAACTCTGCTTGGAAACGGACAAAAAAACAGGGAAAGTCCTTGATAAGTTCAGGGAAAATATCTCGAAAGAGGTGGGGGCCTCGAAAATCCGCATGGGCATCCCGAAGAAATTCAAGCCCAAGGGTTTGTTGGAATTCGAAAAGAAGAAAGTGGAGGTATATTTCGAGCGAGCTAAAAAATAGTTTTTAAGATTAATCTGGTTCTGAGGGGAGTGTGAAGGTTTTTTAAAACTTAGTTCCTTTATTTTACATATGTCAATAAAAACAAAAATTAAATCCTTTTTTAATGATTATACCATTACAGAAGGCGTTCTGAAAGATGTTGATATTTTACCAGATGAATCCAATAACATTTTTTATAGATTAAGCATTAAGACTGAGAAGGGACATTTAAAAACAAGATATTTCTTTGGTGATATTACTCAAGAACAAATTGAGACAATGAAAGGAAATAAAGTACGTTTTTCCGAAACAATAGAAAAACGTATGCCAGTCTACGGTATGAGAAGATACCAAACCTTAGATGGAGAAGATGTTAACTGTGAAACCAAAATAATTTCAAAACGTCATGCAGGCTGGCTTCTTGGACAGTATGCTTAAGTCCTTTTTCATTTAAAAGGGTAAATCAAAGTCCAAATCTTGGTTTTGAGGGAAGTGTGAAGGCACGTTTACAGTGCCG
>JAZGEG010000037.1:0-3434 GCA_036478655.1 Candidatus Aenigmatarchaeota archaeon
CTTTCTCTATTTTTTTCAATTCCGTGTTCCATAAAATTTCGCAATTTGATTTTTCGATCTCTCTTTGGTTTTCTTCCATCGCCCTGAACTTGTTCTTCCTGTGGGCCAGATAGACCTTTTTGCAGACCTTGTCCAACATCACAGCGGTCTCCACGGCTGAATCTCCTCCGCCAAGTACAAAGCAGGTCTTCCCCTTAAAATCATTTGGGTCTTTCATGGAATAGTGAACATTTTCGAAATCTTCTCCGGGGATACCTAATTTCCTAGGGCAACCGCAGGTTCCTATTGCGATCAAAACTGATTTGGATTCGTGAACCCCCCTGTTTGTCCTAACCTCGAATATATTTTTTCTCTTTTTGATTTCCTTAACTTCCTCATTATATCTTATACCAGAACCCTCTGCTTTAACGTGGTCCATCATCCTTTCGGCAACCTCCTTCCCGGTTAGGTCTTTCAGCCCCAAGAATGAGTCAACCTTTTTGCTCGGATAGTTGTGCATCAATGCCCCGCCCGGCATCGTGGTTTCTAAAACTACGTGGTTCAATTTAAGATAGGAGGATGTCAGTGCAGCGGACAGGCCCGCGGGCCCTCCTCCGACAATTATGAGATCATGAACCATATTTAATAAATAAATCTTGGTTCTTATATAATTAAACAAGGCCGGGGATAAGATGGGTGAATCAAAGTTCTACGTTATCAAAAAATCTGATTTTCCTAAATTCATTGACTCGCTTCTTGGGAAATCGAAGGTTATCGTTCCTGTCCGCGGGGAAGGGGGGTTTAATTTCGGGGGGGTAAAATCCTCGAAAGAACTCAATCTCTCCGGCTACATGAACACTGAATTCCCTCCCAAAAAGTTCTTCATCCCGGACAAGGAGGTTTTAATGGAATACGAAAAGGGAGGGAAAGTAAAGAGGAATTCAGCGAAAGAGAAGGCAATTCTTTTCGGGATAAGGCCCTGCGATGTGCACGGGTTGATCGTCCTGGACAAGGTGATGCTTTCAGAACCTGTTGATGTTTTTTATAAAAACATGCGGGATTCCATTCTCGTTTTCGCTTTGAACTGCAAGGAGGCAGGGGAGAACTGTTTCTGCGAGTCCATGGGGACGTGTGAAGCTGAAGGGTTCGATTTGCTGTTCACTGAACAGGGAAGCGAATATCATGTGGAGGTGGGAAGCGATAAAGGGAGGGAAATAATCGAGAAGTTTCGCATGTTCAAAGAAACGGGCAAGGAGGCAGAGAAGGCGAAACTCGTGTTCAAGAAGAAAATAGACACTGAAAACCTGCCTGAAATAATGAAGGATCGCTTCGAAAGCAAGGTCTGGGAAGAAACCGCCAACAAGCGCTGTCTTTCGTGCGCTTCGTGCACGAGCGTGTGCCCGACATGTTATTGTTTCGATGTTTCGCATGTGAATTCCATCGAGAAATTAGGGAGCGGGAAAATCATCAGGGAATGGAACTACTGCATGCTCAAACCGTTCACAAAAGTTGCTGGGGAAATGATTTTCCGGGAGCCAAGGGTGGAGAGGGTGAAACAATTCTTCTACCACAAGCTTGTATACGGGAAGGAGAACCAGGGGAAATACCATTGTGTTGGTTGCGGAAGGTGCATAAGCGAATGCATGACCAGCATAGACATAACCGAAGAGGTCCAAAAGATAAGGGAGGAATATGATAAGCGAAAATTACGTGCCTAGGATTGCGAAGATAACAGGAGTTAAGAAGGAGAACCCTGAGATCAAGACTTTAAGGATCAAGCTCAGGGACGGGAAAAGACTGGAATTCATGCCAGGGCAATTCGTGCAGGTCTCTGTTTTCGGAATCGGGGAAGCTCCGATGTCGATCTGTTCATCCCCATTCGAAAAACGATATTTCGAGATGTGCGTCCGGGACATCGGGAACGTAACAAACTCGCTCTTCAGGATGAAAAGGGGAGATAAAATAGGGATACGCGGTCCTTATGGAAATGGTTTTCCGATGGAAACCTTCGAAGGGAAGGACCTCGTTGTGGTCGCGGGGGGCATTGGCTTCTCTCCTCTGGAGTCTGTGATAGAGTATATAATAGATAAAAGAAAACAATACGGAAAGGTTTGGCTTCTGTACGGGGCGAGGAATCCCAGCGAACTCGTATTCAAGGAAAGGGTGGAGAGGTGGAAGAAAAAGGGAATAAATGCCTTTGTAACGGTTGATAAAGGGGACAAGAAATGGAAAGGGAATGTCGGGGTCGTAACCACGCTTTTTGACAAATATGATATATCAGGGAAGATCGGGATATCCTGCGGGCCTCCAATCATGATGAAATTCGTGACTCAGAGCTTACAGAAAATAGGGATAAAGGATCCGGACATTTACCTTTCTCTCGAAAGGTTAATGCAATGCGGTGTGGGGAAGTGCGGGCACTGCAACATAGGGAACAAATTCGTGTGTACCGACGGGCCTGTTTTCACTTTCGAAGATTTGAAGGGCCTTACTGAGAGGGTGTGGAAATGAAACCGAGGATCGCTTTCATAGGTATGACCTCGTGCAAGGGATGCTTTTTCGAATTCCTACTTTTAGGAAGGAAGATTGTAGACATTTTCGAAAATATGGAAACACGGAATTTCTGGATGCTGAAGGAGTTCAATGATGAGGGTGGTAAATACGACATAACGTTCATGGACGGCGCGGTATCAACCGAAAGGGAAGCAAAGGAACTGAAAAGTGTCAGGGAGAGGACGAAGTTCCTGGTCGCTTTCGGGACATGCGCGTGCTGGGGCGGGATTCCGTCCATGAGGAACTATTCGAAGGATTACAGGAAGATAGTTTACCCGAAAGATACCAAACACAAATCCAGGGGCAGCGTAGACCCGATAGACAAACACGTGAAAGTGGATTATTACATGCGGGGGTGCCCGATAAACGAGGAGGAGGCTTTGGATGTTATAATGGATTTGCTAGCGAAAAAGAAACCAAGGGAGAAAGATTTCCCTGTTTGTATTGAATGCAAGAAGTGTGAAACCTCATGTTTATTCAAGGACGGCATAATTTGTTACGGGCCTGTTACTTATGCGGGTTGCAACGCTCCATGCCCCGCAGTTGGAACCCCATGCGACGGTTGCAGGGGTCCGCTGCCTGACGGGAATTTAGGGGCGGCGAGGGAACTGTTGGAAGAAATGGGGATCACCACTGAAGAATTGAAGGGTATGCTCACGAAGTATGCGGGTTCCTCTGAAAAGTTCAAGGAAGTGAAAAAATGAGCCATAGGTCTTTCATAATAGACACGCTGACAAAGGTCGAAAGCCATGCAAAACTGAATGTGGAGATGGATAAAGGTAAAATAAAGAAGACAAAGCTCGAGGTATACGAGGCTGCGAGGTATTTCGAGGCCATGATCAAGGGCAGGGATTACAGGGAAGCGCATACGATCACCCAGAGGATATGCGGAATATGCACGG
>JAZGEG010000038.1:0-2156 GCA_036478655.1 Candidatus Aenigmatarchaeota archaeon
GCGGACTTTAGCTTGGCGAAGAGAACGAATGGAGCAACAACGAACAAAACATACTGGAAAATAGGCATATCCGCGGTTATTGAAACCCTGATATACACGGGAACGATAACGTTCACAGCCGTGGCGGATACTTAGAGGAGGTGAGATCTATGAAAAAAATTAAGTTTGAATTGGTGATATGCGTGTTTTTGTTATCCCTGGGCTTGTCGGCTTGTTCTGCTGATGCGGTGAGCATAGGGATAAGCCCGGCGGAGATGTACTTTAACAATATTCTAAAGGGAGGATATGCAGAAGGTTCTGTCGCTGTAAGCACCTCAAGCGAAACCCCGGTGAATTTCATGATCACGGCAAAGGGCTCGATAAAGGACTGGATAGAGTTCGAACCTTCTGAAAATCTGACAATGAGCAGAAACGAGATGAGAAGAGTGAGGGTAATTGTAAAGCCCCCTGAAAACGTTGCAAACGGGGTTTACACGGGAAACATCTTGGTAACCACGGAACCAACCCAACCAGGCGAGGGGGATGTCGGGATTGGCGTGACCGCGGGCACCAGTTCGGATGTATCGGTAAGGATCACGGGCGATGAGATAAAGAAGGCAAGTGTCGAAAGCATAAGCGTGAAAGATACGGAGGAGGGCCATCCAGTTGAATTCTCCATTTTGATTCTCAATGAAGGAAACGTCATAATATACCCTTTGATGGAGATAAGAATAATGGAGAAGGGGGAATCAGAGGTTTTGAAATCGGGAACTCACATTCAGACGGAGATACTCCCGACCAAGATGAAGATAATAAAGATAAATGTTGACACGGAAGGCCTGGAAATAGGGGAATACAAAGGGAACGTTAAGGTCTTTTTGGACGAGGAAAAATTAGCTGAAGAAACCCTCGTTTTCAATTTGTTCGAGAGGGGGACCCTCAGCAAAAGAGGGTTTTTGCAGAAGATATGGAACGAGCCCTGGGTGAACGTGGGGGATATTGTAAAGATAGATGCCTACTTCGAAAACTCGGGCGAGTTACTGGTCACGGGGAAGTTCAGGGGGGAAATATACACGGGTGACAGACTCGTTGACGTTGTTGAAAGCGAGGAACTCGAAGTACCTGTTGGCAAGACGGTCGTGATGTCCGCGTATTTCAGGCCCGCACTACCCGGGCAGTACGTGGTCAGAGGTCAGGTGATTTTCGGCGGGAAGACCACCGAAACGAAGGAGTCCTTCATAAACGTAAATCCTGGACAGGTGGTAACGGGCCCAAGGGAGACCGATTATGTAGCAATAGCCTTCGCGATAATAGCGATTTTCATAATAATAATTTTGCTGAAAGGAAGGCTCAGAAGAGGTATAAGATGAACAAGAAATTTTTACTCACAACGCTGTTTTTTTTCTCAGTTCAGGGCATTTTGTTCACGCCTGCTTATGCGGTAACTGCAGTTGTGGGTGTGAGTGAGGTGATGGATTGGGAAATTCTGGACTTCTCAGCCACTGATGTAACTCATCCCGACACGGTTAATTTTTTGCTCCGATTCCACACCAACGGGACAGTGGACATGAACGTGAGCGGGAACCTGAGCATAAAGAAGGACACATCTGTTATTTACAACAGCCTCGTCTTTGATGACAATGTCTCCGCGCAGCAATACGAAAACTTCACTTTCAACTGGAACTCCACGGATACAGGAGATTTCCTTGCGAATCTCACAATCAACATGACCAACGATGCACTAGGTCAGAGCAATCTTACATTCGAAGTCACGTCCTTCACAGTCTATTCCCCTCCATCCGGACCACCTGGCGGAGCTCCCAGCCCTTCTCTAACACTGCCTTCGCCTAATATAACCAAGACTTGGGATAGAGTTCTCCCTTTCGTTCCTGTCAAGATCGAGATAGAAAACAAGGTTTTGGCCTTCAGGGAAATCATCATAGAGGTGGACAAAGAATCCCGCAACGTCATTGTGGAGGTTAACAGAATTTACGAAAAACCGGGACTGGTGAAGAAGGACCCCCCGGGCGAACTCTACCAGTACCTGGAGATAAAGCACGAGAACATCGAAGGGTTTCGAAAGATTCTGATAAATTTCAGCGTGAAGAACGATTGGATTTCCGAAAAACAAATCGGTAAATCAGACGTCATCCTTAACAGGTATTCGGAAAACGACG
>JAZGEG010000039.1:0-4973 GCA_036478655.1 Candidatus Aenigmatarchaeota archaeon
GAAGATGAGGAAATCACGGATTTGGCAGGAATAATTCACAGGGTTTTCAATGGTATCAAAAAACTGTACCCTAAAATTCCATATAACATGATTTATCACAACTTCCCTAAATCGGTTTTCTCCCATTTCCATATCAGTTTTTACCCAAGGATTGTTACGCACGCTGGTCTTGAGTTTTTCGGTCTGAATGTTAATGTCGTGTCTCCGGAGGATGCCGCAAAACAATTGAGAAAAGGGTAATCAGCAAAGAGTGTCCTTCATACTTTTAACTCTTTTGTAATCGTCGTGGTTTCCTATGTCCTCCCAGAAATCGCTGAATTTGAAACCGAATATCTTGATTCCCTTCTTGAGCAGTTCAGGGATTGTGTGATCCGTTAAGTTAACAGCACCTTTCGGTTTTTTAGGAATGTGCTTGAAAATCCCGGGTTCCAGGCAGAAAATCATGGTCCCTGCTGTGTGCTTGAAAACGGGCTTTTCCATGAAGTTCAGGATGGATTTGTCCTTGTTCAGATTGTAAATGCCCCAATTTGATTTCTCCTCGAATTCGAACAGTGCTACTGTGAGTATGCCCTTTTTCCTCTTGTGGAACTCTATGAATTTTTTCAGATTGAGTTTCGTTAAGTTGTCCCCGCCTATCAGGATGAATGTTTCCCTGAGCTTGTTCTTAAGGGGGACGAGACAACCCGCTGTTCCCAAAGGCTTTTTCTCCACGGAATATTCGATTCTCACGCCGAATTTTTTTCCATTCCCGAAGAATTTCTTTATTTGCTCTCCCCTGTAACCAATTGTTATTATCAAGTCCCGAATGCCGTAACTTTTCAGGTAATCTATCACGTATTCGAGGATCGTCCTGTTCTTTATGGTGAGCAGTGGCTTCGGGGTTTTGTGGGTCAGGGGACGTAATCTTTCACCCTTTCCTCCCGCGAGTATAACGGCTTTCATAACTGAAAAATTAGACTGCTGTTTAAAAAGTTTAATTCTTCATGAACTTGATATTCTTTACACTCTTTCCATCAATTTCCACTCTCAGTTTTGGTCTGGGAAGCCTGAATAAATCAAAATCAAAATATTTTACATATTTTTTTGCCTCTTCCTCAGGCAATGATTGCAGGATCGCTCCGAACGCTCCTCTAAAAACAGTCCCTCTCTGCTTCGCATAAGCCAGGGGGTCTTTAGACTTTTCTTTCCTTGGGGTATGATGGTGGATAAACATGTTGCAAAAAGCGACATTCAACCCTTTTATTTCCATCAGGACATTCCAAAAATTCTCAATAGTGAAACCGGTTGGCAGGCCCGGACCATGATATTTCCTCCCGAAGAGTTCGAAAAAATTCCTCGAAACAGACAATTCTTTGAGAAGAAATTCAGGATTGAATGCGTATTCCCCTGATAATGGATATAGAAATTCATCCATTGATCTGAATTTCAGCATTTTATATAATTTTTTCACGTAAATCGTAGTTCCTCCGAATCTAAGAGGTGTTAATACATTTCCTTTTTTCTGTATTCTCATATAACTCGCCTTATAATACGTTCCCAAAGCCTTTCTTTTTCCATGTTTTTCCAACACCCTCAAAAATCTGAATATAAATTTTCTGGCGAAGAAGTTGCATGTTATGTCCAAAGGCAGGGGCGGAATATCATTTATCTTATGTAAGGGTGGTTTTATATCCGAATCAAGACAAACTACGAGATCAAAATCTTGATGTAGAGCGTATTTTATGGCGGACTCCAAGGCCTCGCCCTTTCCGGTCCCGGGGTTTTTTACAACGGTAAGGGGGGCATCCAGCCTTCGTTTGATGAGATCCGTTGATGGGTTGCCAGACCATCCATCCGCAATTATTATTTCTTCGATTATTTCCTCTTCTATCAGATCCCAGACATCCCTTATGTTTTCGATCACAGAGGGCTCATTATAAAAAGGGAAAACAAGGGCAATCCTTATATTATTTTTCTTTAAAATCCTTTTCCATTTCTTCACTTCCGACAGATCTGCCCTTATCTCTGCTAGCATTTCGATTGTTTTTTCAACCTCTCCAGGATCTTTTGATTCCAGTCCCTCGATTCTTCTTATATCTTTTTCTCCGACTTCACTCAAACATCTAGCTCCTTTCTTGGACATAGAGAAATTCTTCAATCCGTTCAAAAACCCTGAAGATAAAAAGAAGAAGAAATCCTTATCTGCCCTGATCTCAAACCTGGAATCCAAAATCTTTTGGGTTCGTGTTGAAAATTTTTCCTCGCTCTCGGTCTTCTTTCTCTCCTCGAATGCCTTTTTCGCATACAGTTTTTCAAGTTTTTTGTAAATTTTTTCGTTTATTTTCACTAAACACACATGTCTGTTGCTGTATTTCTTTGAATCACCCATGGGTTTTTCGGAATCGATAAGCAAAAACTTTTCATTATCTTTCTCCACCACGCCTCCGATTTCACCCTCATAATTCATAATAAAATTATATCTTCTTTTCTATAAATTTGGCAGGCTTGGAAAAGTGGTATGCAAATATGATGTATGCTCATTTGAATAAAATCGATATCGCTTTATTCCACCCCTCCGGTCCCACGCCCTCAACCTTTTCGAATTTTTCCGAGGCGAATGAACCGTCCGGTTTTTGGATCAGATACGGCCTGTCAACAAACTCCAGCATCTTGAAATCGTTTTCCGAGTCTCCAAGTCCGCATGTTATAATTTTATCGTATTTTTTCCGGTACAAATCCGCCAGGATACGAACGGCTTTTCCTTTGTCGTTCTTTCCGGTTATATGGAAACAAATCCCGCCCTTCACGAAGTTCAGTCCGTTTTGCTTTATTATCATGGAAACCTCCTTCTCGTCCTCTTCGTTAACCGGCTTGAACGCCTCGTCATATTCCCTTTTTTTCGCCAGCTCTGCCTGATCCAGGGGGATGCCGCAGTGCTCATGGATTTCGCCGGGGCTCATGTCCGCGAAACCCACAATTCGAATGCCCCTGTTTTTTATAGATTCCAGGACTTCCCTAAGTTTTTCGTATTCTGTCCCGAGCTTTATTACGAAATACTCTCCATCAACTTTATCGTATTTTATTTCGAAAGGGAAGTAGTTTTTGGGTATAAAGATTGCGCCGCCGTTCTCAACTATAAACGGGTCTTCATTTCCAAGTTTCCTTCTGTAGAGTTCTGTTTCCGCTCTCGTTTTGCTCGTGCAGAAAACTAGGGGGGTTTCGGATTTTTTAATCAATTCCAGGGCAGGCAAGGCCTTCTCAAAAGAATAAGTCTTGGTATCGAGAAGGGTCCCGTCAAGGTCTGTAAAAATTATTACCTTCATACGTAAAGCCACTTGGGGTATCTTTTAAACTTCTTCCTGTATTCCTGGAGGGTTATCATGGGCGGTCGTTGCCTTTCGGTTATTATTTTAGTTTTCAGGTGATATTCGCCGTCACGCCTCTCTATAATTCTGTATTTGTTTTTGATCTTATTAACAAGTATCAGTTTCCCAAGTGTATTCGCCCTCTTAACAAAAACCTGCAGTATCCCGAAGGCCATGTTGCTGAGGCCGGACAACTCCTGGTTCCTGTGGATCCTCCTGACCAGATCCACCTGCGCTATTGAATTAAGACCGAACTTCTTCACCAAATCTATAAGCATGCCTGTCTCAACCCCGTAACCGGTGAAATAGGGTATTTTTTCCAGTGCCGTCCTCCTAGCGGCGGCTTCCCCGCTAAGCGGCTGTGTGAAACCGGCAAGTCTCGGGAAGTACATGTTGAAGAGGGGCCTTATCAGAAGTTCCGTGACCCTCCCCCCGCCCAGAGGCTGGAGTTTATCCCCAAACCTCAACGGTCTTTTGTAGTACGGTTTTACGAACTTTATTTTCGGGTGTGTTAGCAAAGGACCCACAAGGCCGTACACAAACCTGGTATGGATATTCCGGATGTCAGCATCAACCCAGCAGACAATGCTTCCATTTGCAACATACAGTCCCTTCCATAGGGCTTCTCCCTTGCCCTTCCAGTTCCCCCGTTTTTTCAATATTTTGCTGTCGGTGTAAACTGTCGCTCCGGCTTCTTCCGCGATCTCCCTCGTTCTGTCAGTGCTGTGGGAATCAATAATTATTATCTCATCTATGAGCCCGTGCTTGTCCATTAAACCTGACTTTAAAACATGGACTATCTTTCCTATCGTGCGCTCCTCGTTCAAAGTGGGAATTAAAACGCTCACTATTTCTTTCTGTTTCTTTTTAAACTTGACTAACCTTCTGATGTGGGAAAAACTCTTGTATTTGAACCTGTTTTTAACGAACCATTCTTCTACTTTCATATGTCTTTAAAATTTCGTTGGTTGTTATAAAAGGTTTAGTTCTGAAGGAATCGAAGCGGGAGATGACGAAGCGGGGTGTTTTAGAAAAATTGTAAAGTCTTTTAAGTTAAAAATAATCTCTCTCATATAATATATATGGTGTCTGTAAAAAGAGAGGGCATTATTCTCGAACCGACAAATCTAGAGTTTGAAAATCACGCAGTCATGAATCCCACGTGCGTTAAGATAGGAAATGACGTTCACATGTTCTACAGGGCCGTGAAGAAAGGTAACTACTCAAGCATAGGCTACTGCAAGCTGGACGGGCCTTTGAAAGTTGCGGGGAGGAAAAAAGAACCGTTTATGGTTCCCGAATTTAACTATGAGAATCATGGAATGGAAGATCCCAGAATCGTATTTCTTGAAGGTGTATATTACATATTCTACACGGCATATGACGGCAAGAACGCGCTAGTGGCGTACGCCACGAGCAGGGATTTGAAAACATTTGAAAAAAAAGGGGCAATAACCCCCACTATGACGTATGATAAAGCGGAGGATTTCTTTCCCGAAAAGAAACTAAAAGACAGGTATTTCCTTTTCGAATCGTTTTTCAAGTGCGAGCACGGGAAAGACGTATTGTTGTGGGAGAAGGACGCGTTCTTGTTTCCGAAAAAATTTAACGGGAAGTTCGCGCTTGTTC
>JAZGEG010000040.1:0-13132 GCA_036478655.1 Candidatus Aenigmatarchaeota archaeon
TGATATGGTCCCCGTTGCTGTATCAAGATTCATGAAAATTCCATAAGAAGCCGGAAACTTTTTAACATTTTCCTTCATTACGTCTCCTACCGGGATCATAGGGATCTTGTTACCTGCAATAAATTCCGCCACTTCATTTTCACCAAGCACGATATAATCTTCTCCATGCCCACCCCGCTCATAAGAGAGGTTTTTAATCCTTTCAGGGGAGTTTAAAATACCCCCACCATGCAAGACCACAACATTGTCCTTCCCTTTCGGACTTTTGCACCAGTATTCTTCAGAACGGGACATAGTATGATTATCCTTAAAGTCAGAATAATTATCAAGTGTTACTGCATGGAGCAACGGAGGCAGTGAAAGAACCGAACCATTTTCTCCGGTATATTCTTGTGCTTTCTTTAAAGCAAGCGAAGGATTTCCATAAAATAAATCTCCTTCTATTCTCTCAGAGATACTACAATTGGGCAATTGTTTTAATATGACGGGCATTTGAAAACCTCATTTATTTGTCAGTTATTACTATATAATAGTAATAACATATATAAAAAGCTTTCGGTGGTTGAATTTTTGTAAAATCGAGGAAATTATAACACTGTTATATTCTAAACCTTTTAAGCCCACAAATTGAATATTTTTAACTGGGTGATCCCATGCATGTCTATCTCGATAACGGGTCCGCGACAAAGGCTGACCCGAAGGTCCTGAAAGCGATGATTCCTTACTTCTCGGAGAGATTCGGAAACGCCTCCTCACCCCACAGACTGGGAAGGGAGGCCAAGAAAGCGATAGAAAGGGCGAGGGGGACGATCGCGAAAAAAATAAACGCCGACCGCTCCGAGATAATATTCACCTCGGGCGGGACGGAATCGAACAACCTGGCATTGCGTGGAATAGCGTATGCAAACAAACATTTAGGCAAGCACATAATAACCACGAAGATCGAGCACCTCTCAGTCCTCAACACCTGCAACTCCCTGATCGAGGAGGGGTTTGACGTGACGTTTCTTGACGTGGATAAAAATGGATTTGTTGATCTGAAAAAGCTCGAGAAATTGATCAAAAAAGAAACCACCCTCGTTTCGATAATGCACGCAAACAGCGAGATCGGGACGATCCAGGACATCAAGAAGATCGGGGAAATATGCAGGAGGAAGCGAACACTCTTTCATACAGATGCTGGCCAGTCCTTCACTAAAGTCCCGATAGATGTTAAGAAGATGAGGATAGATCTGCTCTCGGTTTCCTCCCATGAAATTCACGGCCCGAAGGGGACGGGAGCTCTCTGCGTAAGGAAGGGAACGAAAATCAAGCCACAGGTAACGGGCGGCTCCCAGGAATCCAAGCTGCGCGCGGGAACGGAAAACGTCCCGGGCATAATCGGCCTGGCAAAAGCGGTTGAACTCATGGAAAAGAAGGACGTAGACAGGATGAAATCCCTGAGGTACAAATTGATTTCGGGATTGCTCTCCATCCCGGATTCGCGTTTGAACGGTCCGAAGGGGGATAAAAGACTGTGCAACAACGTGAACGTTTCATTCAAGGGGGTCGAGGGCGAAAGCTTGCTCACGTATCTTGACACGAAAGGGATTTGTGTTTCAACGGGCTCTGCCTGTTCAAGCAGGGAGGAAGGAGCATCCCACGTTCTGAAGGCAATTAACGTGGACGAAGAAAGTATAATGGGCTCGGTAAGGCTGACCCTTTCGAAATTCACAACGGAAAATGAAATAGACTACACGATAAAGTCAGTAAAGGGGATAGTCAAGCACCTGAGAAGGATAAGCGCGGTGAGGTAGCGATATGCTCCCGAAACTCACGGTTGACCCCCTGATCATCACAAAGGAAAACGAAGTGGTTCTGTCAAGAGGAAATTCGATCCCTTCGCACGGGAAAATCCTTAAAGACGCGGGATTCGTCTGACTGAACAAATCATAAAAATAAAAGGAAATGAAGGGATTAAGCTCCGTAAAGTTCCTGTATCCCTGCGATGTCGCCTGCGTTAAGGTCTCTTTTACTCGTCTCCCCTTCTGTCGAATACCCGTACATAGTCTCTTCGATGCATGATGTCTCGTAGAGGTCTCCCAGGCCGAATCCGTGCCCGAACTCATGCGTCGCTATGTTCTGCAGGTCCATCACCGATGGGTCTTTTGTCGCGTCACCCCACGTAAAGTCCGTATCGAAGAGGATGTCAAATTCCGTAATCTCTCTCGTTTCAGGCTTTCCGTGGAAGTAACCCCAGATTATCGTCACCGCGATCACCCCTGCCTGATTGTAGTCCCCGAAGACCATCTCGTTCCTGTAGTCCGGGATTTTGTCATCCCAGGTTGCTCCGTTATCTATCGAATAGCTTCCGACAAGATTCGCTGAGGTATGGGAATCCCACTCCTCTGCCCCTGCCGAGATCGCTCCTGCATCCAGGTCCGGGTGGATAACGTAGTCCACCGGCAGGTCCTTCCACTTCACTCCTTTCGCCAAGAATTTATAGCACGTGCTCTCTCCGCCTCCGTTACCTCCGTTTTTACAATCTGCACAATTCTTTTTCTCTCCAAGCTCTGGTTCGCAAATTCCGTTGTTATTACAAGTTGGTTTTGCATGCCCCTTTTTGTAGTGGATCAATACTATCTTATCCTTATGCTTTACTTTATCTTTGGGAACTGACATCGCTCCTGTTGCCATAACTGAAACCGCTAGTATCATTATCACCAAGATAGCAGCAATCAAATATAATTTTTTCATTTTCAACCTCCTTGATTAATTTAGTTGTGTTAAACATTTAAATTTTTATTTAACCCTGTCATTAATCTATTCGTATGAAGCGATCATTCATCTCCCTGACAAGCGATTTCGGGGTTGGGACAAGAGGAATAGGGATGATGCATGCATCCGCCTTAGACATATGCCCTGAAGCCCACGTTATCGATCTCAGGCATGGTCTTAAGGGATTCAGTGCAACCGAAGGCGCGTATGCTCTGGAAAGCGCCAAGTTCCTCCCTGTGGGATGTCACGTATGCGTGGTCGATCCAGAGGTGGGGACCGAAAGAAAAGGAATAATAATCAAAACCAAACGCGGGGATTACCTGATAGGGCCGGATAACGGAGTTCTCATACCTGCAGCTGAACGTTTTCTCGGGGGAATTGAAAAGGCCGTTGCTATCGAAAACGACAAGTACATGAGAAAACCGGTTTCTCCAGTGTTCCACGGAAGGGACGTGTTCACCCCTGCCGCTGCCTGGCTGTGCAGGGGCGTTGAAATCTCCGAATTCGGTCCGGAGATAAATCCCAAAGATCTGGTCAGAGCCCCTTATGAGGAGGCGGAAGTTTCGAAGGGTTTGGTTTCAGGGAAGATCATACACGTAAATCACTACGGGAGCGTTTTCATAAATGCAAGGCAGGAGGATTTCGCGAAGTCCGAGATAAGATACAAGGACGATGTCCTGATAGAAACCGGAAACAAAAAGATAAAAACGAAATTCCTGAAAACATTTGGGGAGGTCCGGAAAGGAGATGTCGTGATGTTCCCGGACGATTGTGGAAGGATAGAGATCGCGATAAACATGGGCAATTTTTCGAAGGAGTTCGGGACAAAACTTCTTGATAAAGTCAAGATAAGAAAGTGCGAATGAATTTTTCTCCTACAATTGACGTATGACATTAAGTTAATCTTATAAAGGTATTTGACACGTTTATTTTTTAAGGGGTTTCTGATGAGCAAAGTTATAGAGATCAGGGTACACGGGAGAGGAGGCCAGGGCGCCGTGACGGCAGCGGAGCTGATCGCTGTATCCGCATTCAAGGACGGGAAGTTCAGCCAGGCCTTCCCGAAATTCGGGCCCGAAAGAAGGGGCTCGCCTCTCGAATCATTCTGCAGGATTTCAGATGAGTTCATAAACTTGCGGACGGAAATCTACACCCCGGATCACGTAATAGTCCTGGATGATTCCCTCCCGAAGGTCGTGGACATCACTGAAGGTTTGTCAAGGAAGGGAGTGATACTCATAAATTCTGATCGCAAGGTAAGTTTCAACCACTACAAAGTTTACACCGTGAACGCCACCAAGATCGCACTCGAAATACTGGGAAGACCTATAGTTAACACCGTCATGCTGGGAGCGTTCGCAAAGGCCACTAATTTAATAACCCTTAAAAGCCTTATCGATTCGATAAAGGAAAGGTTTAAGGGAGATATCAGGAAGAAAAACATCAAAGCCGTTAAGAGGGCGTATGAGGAGGCTGTCGGATGGGTAAAAATTCAGGCAAGGGTGGAGTGACATCCAGGCCCACGACGAGCAATAAAAAATCCGGATGGAGGACTTTCAGGCCCGTTTTCACGGATAAATGCACAGGGTGCGGGATATGCGTGATGTACTGCCCTGAAGGATGCATAAAAATCAAGAGAAAGAAAGCAAAGCCTGATTATGATTACTGTGCAGGGTGTCTGATATGCGTTGAAGTGTGCCCCGTCAAAGCAATAGAAAGTAAGATGGAGGATTGAGATGGTGAAGAAAGTTTTAGAAGGAAGTCATGCAATAGCAGAGGCGGTTAAGCTATGCAACCCTGGAGTGATTTCCGCTTATCCCATCACCCCCCAGACTCACATAATCGAGAAGATATCAGAGATGGTGGCCAACGGCGAACTCAAAGCTAAGTTCTCACGGGCGGAGTCTGAACATTCCGCGATATCCATATGCCTCGGAGCGCAGGCTTCCGGCGTTAGAACGTTCACATCCTCCGCGAGCCAGGGACTTGCCCTGATGCATGAGATTTTGTATATTGTTTCTGGCATGAGGCTGCCCATAGTTATGGCTGTCGCGAACCGTTCTTTGTCAGCACCCCTTAACATATGGTGCGACTGGTCAGATTCATTCGCGGAAAGAGATTCGGGCTGGATGCAGTTCTACTGTGAAAACGCCCAGGAGGCCTTAGACACCGTCATCCAAGCCTACAGAATAGCAGAGAATTCCAAGGTTTCATTACCAGCAATGGTATGTATAGATGGTTTCATTCTTTCTCACGTTTATGAACCGGTTGAAATACCTGACAAAAAGTCTGTGAAGAAATTCCTCCCCAAGTATTCCGGCAGAGAAATAGACTTTAAAAGACCTGTCACGCAGGGATCATGGGCGGGCCCCGAACACTTCTATGAGTTCAAGCGGGCCCAGCATGAAGCCATGCAGGAAGCCAAAGGTGTCATTAAGGATACCAACGACCTGTTCAAGAATACGTTCGGGAGAGGTTACGGGAACGGGTTAGTCGAAACCTACAACATGGAATCCGCGGAACACGCTATCGTAACCATGGGTTCTCTTTGCGGAACGATAAGACAGGTATTGAAGGACAGGAAAATCGATGACATGGGGCTTGTGAAGATAAAGAGCTTCCGCCCTTTCCCCATGGGAGAGATAAAACGTTCGCTTAAGGGTTTGAGTTCTGTCGGTGTTCTCGAAAAGTCCATTTCTCTGGGGCTTGGCGGTACCCTGGTCTACGAAATCCGCGGCCTAAGGAGGAAGCAATCCGTAAGCACGTTTATCGGAGGTCTTGGGGGAAAGGACGTGAAGGAAGAAGACATTCTCAAGATATTCGATGATATAAGGGAGGAAAGAAGGGGTTTGGTGTGGGTATGAAACGCTTATTTTATCAGGGAGCCACGAGCTGTGCCGGCTGCCCGGAAACGATCGCCGTTCGAAATATCCTCGAGGCGGCTGGCAAGAAAACAGTGGTAGTCAACGCGACCTCGTGCCTGGAGATCGTAAGCTCTCAGTATCCCCACACGTCATGGGGGGTGAACTACATACACGGGGCTTTCGAGAATGCTGCTTCCATAGCAACAGGCGTTTCACTTGCTCTGAAAAAACTCAAAAAGAAAGGAAATGTTATAGCAGTCGCAGGCGATGGCGGAACTCTAGATATAGGTCTGCAAGCGCTTTCAGGCATGCTGGAAAGAGGCGACAAAGTCTGCTTCATCTGCCTTGATAACAACGCGTACATGAACACGGGGATACAGAGAAGCTCCGCGACCCCTTTCGGGGCATGGACAACCACAAGCCCTCCTGGAAGGTTCTCGATAGGCAAGGAAGAGTGGAAGAAGCCCATAGTGGATATAGTTGCCGCACACCGAACTCCTTACGTAGCAACAGCCTCCGTAGGCTTCATTCCTGACTTGAAGGAAAAGGTCAAGAAGGCCCTCGAAAAAGAGAACCAGCCCTCGTTCATACACGTCGAATGCCCCTGCCCGCTCGGGTGGAAGTTCAACCCTTCGAAAACCATAGAGATCGCGAAGCTTGCGGTTGAAACCGGGATGTGGATACTTTATGAAATCCATAACGGGGTTTTCAAGTTCACAAAACCCGTGGAGGAGCGAAAGCCCGTGGAAGAGTATCTCAAAACCCAGGGGAGGTTTGCTCACTTATTTAAACCCCCCAACAAACATATAATCAAAAAAATACAGGAACATGTTGACAACGAATGGGAAATGCTGACTAAACGATAGGAGGTGTTTGGCCGATGCCTTTTAGGATAATACATGACAAGGGAGCTTGTATAGGATGCGGGGCGTGCGCTGCCATCTGCCCGGAAAACTGGGAGATGGAAGGAGATAAAGCCAAGCCGAAAAAAACCGAAGTGAAAGAAATGGGCTGCAACAAAGAAGCCTCCGATTCCTGCCCTGTCCAGTGCATAAATATAAAGGAAATTTAACTTTATTGTAGGTTTATGAACACGAAGGTAATATTCAAATCAGTCGGAACTTGCTTTAAGTACGCTAGCTTTGTTTTTCTCGTCCCGATAATAGTCGCGGTGATATACAGCGAGTATTTCGCGATCCCTTACTTCTTTATTTGTTTTTTAATATCCATTACCCTCGGTTTTATTCTCGAGAAGGGATTCTACACGGAGAGGGAAACAAGGTTCGATGAAGGCATGGTTATAGTTGCAATGATCTGGCTGGTCATGACGCTGATAAGCAGCATACCATTCGTTTTCGTGAGCGGAACACCTTTCATAGACGCGTTATTCGAATCCATGAGTGCCTGGACCACGACAGGGTTCAGCCTGCTCAATCTGGAATCCGTTCCGCAGTCCATACTGTTCTGGAGGAGTTTCGGGCAATGGGTCGGCGGGATAGGCATAGTTATACTCGCTCTCTCCGGCCTGTTCAAAACAGGCAACACGCTCTACATCATAGAAGGCCATGAAAGGATAAGACCCAATGTGATGAACGCCGTAAAGACAATCTGGTGGATCTACATCTTTTACACGATCCTGGGCATATCCCTGCTCTTCATCGCGGGCATGCCCCTGTTCGACTCGATAAATCACGGTATGACGGGGATATCAACAGGAGGGATGGGAACGCATGCGGAAAGCATAGGGTTCTACAACTCGCAGGCTATCGAAATGGTGATGATGTTCATAATGCTGATGGGGGCGATAAGCTTTTTCATGCACTATCAATTGATCGCGGGAAAAAGGAAAAAGTTCTTCAAGAACATCCAGACCATTACCTTAATACTCCTGATAATTCTGGCAACCTTGCTCCTGTTGCCCTTCAACTCTTTAAGGGAAAGCATTTTCCATGCGGTTTCCGCAATCACCTGCTCGGGTTTCGGTATCCAGAATCTGATCGTCTGGAGCGATTATTCCAAATCCTTGCTGGTAATCCTGATGATTTTCGGGGGAGCGGCGGGTTCAACCGTTGGAGGCTTGAAACTCAGCAGGGTCCTGATATTTTTCAAATCGATGTATGATAACGTAAGGAAGATCATGAGGCCAAGACTTGTTTTCCCGAGGAGGATAGCCAACCTTGCCTATACGGAAGACGAACTCCAGGCGATTTTCAAATTCATAGGGATTTACCTGCTCTTCCTTATTATCGGCTCTTTCATCCTGATGTCCCAGGGGCATCCAGCGGTAAACTCGCTGTTCCAGGTGGCCTCCGCCCAGGGCAACGTTGGTCTGTCCGTCATACCAGACCTAAATATAATAAGCAAAATCACCCTAATATTCAATATGTGGATCGGGAGGCTGGAGATATGGGCCGTTCTCGTGTTCATCATCTACATCCTGAGGAGGAGATAGGAAATGAAGATAATAGTGATCGGTGGGGGAGAGATAGGATCGAGGCTTGCGAGGTTCTTATCCAAAAAAAAGCACGATGTTGTTCTGGTGGAGGCAATCAACGATCTATGCCAGGAACTCGCTGACGACTTGAACGCAACCGTTATCCACGGAGACGGAACGAAGCCCGATGTTCTTGAAGAAGCCGGAATAGAAGACGCCGATGCCTTGGTCGTTGCTACAGGAGAAGACGAGACCAACCTCTTGACATGCCTTGTCGCGAGGGAGATGTCCGACCTGAGAATAATAACGAGAGCCACAAAAGAAGAATACGAAAAGATATTCCTGAAGATCGGGGTCAACAACATAGTCTCCCCCGAAACCTCCACAGTCGAGCAGCTTGAAGCTATGATAACAGGACCTGATGTCGTTGACATAGCGATAATGCACGAGGGCATGCTGGAACTGATCGAACTGGAGGTCGAGAAGAAATCAGAAGTGGTGAACAAGCCCATCACGAAAATCGAGTTCCCAAAGGAATCCCTGGTGGTCGCGATAAAAAGAGAGGGAAAATTCATAATACCCCAGGAAGAAGAAAAGTTAAAAGTGTGGGACAAAGTCATAATCATAGTGAGAAAGACGCTGGATAAAAAGATAAGGGATATGTTCAAACCCTAAACATTTTCGACAATTCCCCTGTCGCTTTCAGCCCGCTCCCTGACAAAACCATCACGGTTTTCTCATCTTTTTTCACGAGCCCCCCCTTCACGGATTTCTCCAGGGCCTTCACAACTATCGCTGATGTGGGCTCAACGAATACCCCCTGAGAGGCGAGCATCTTTAGACCCTCGATCACCTCATCATCATTCACGATCTCCATCGCCCCTTTCGATTCTTTCACCGCTTCGAGTATCTCTTTCCCCCTGTTCGGCTTTGCCAGACACACTCCCTCAGCTATTGTTTTCTCTGTCTGCGTGAACGGTTCGGGCGTCCCCTTCCCATGCTTATACGCTTCGTATAGTGGCGGGCAGGCAAATGATTGAACACCAAACAACCTCGGCATTTCGCTGACTATCTCCTGTTCAATAAGTTCCTTAAATCCTATATACAAACCCAAATAAATTCCCCCGTTCCCGCATGGGCAGATCACGTTTTCAGGTGATTTCCAGCCCAGCTGTTCAGCTATCTCAAAGGCCAGGGTTTTTGTCCCCTCCAGAAAATACGGGTTCCAGTTATGCGATGCGTAATACACAGTCTCCGCCTTCTTCAGGACCGCCTTCTCCGCGTCCTCCCTGCTCCCCTCAACCTTGTTCAGCTTCGCCCCGTATAACTGAATCTGGGCGAGCTTCCCTTTGGACGCGTATGACGGACAGAATATTTCGCAGGAAATCCCGGCCTTCGCTGAATAAGCCGAGACAGAGGCCCCCGCGTTCCCGGAAGAATCCTCTATTATTTCCCGGACGCCCATTCCCTTCACATGGCTTATCATCACTGATGAACCCCTGTCCTTAAAGGAACCCGTGGGGAACATGAAATCGAGCTTCGCCATCACATCCAAACCGCCGATTTTCAAAGGGACGAGTGGCGTGAACCCCTCCCCCAGCGTAACGATATCCTTGTCAGATTCGATCGGAATAGCCTCCCTGTACCTCCAGATAGAAGGATTCCTTTGCTTGATTTTGTCTTTCGGGAAGGATACGTCCTTCTCTCCCAGTTCAAGAACCCCTCCGCATTCACATTTGTATATCTTATCGTTTTTCCCGTATTCCTCACCGCATTCAGAACACACGAATTTCATAGATAATTATTTAAACTCTCGTTTAATATTAATCTTAATACAACACTACGGTGAAAACATGTTCGGTTTTGGAAAGAAGAAGACAGTCCAGGAAGGCCTTTACGTGCTTTCTGCTGCCCTGGTAATAGCGAGCATAATACTCTCATTTTCGGTCGTATACGCCGCGAACACGATCGCAGGCAAAACGACTTTGGCAGCAGACGATCCCGGAAGCCAACAGGCACAGCAACAGCAGCAACAACAGCAAACACCTCCTGCACAGCAACAGCAGCAACAACAGCAAATAGTCCAGGTTTCAGTAGACGATGACCCTTCAATAGGGAGCGAAAACGCAAAAGTGGTTATGATAGACTTTTCCGAATTCCAGTGTCCTTTCTGCGGCAGGTTCGCTAGGGACACACTCCCGCAGATAAAAACGAATTACATAGATACTGGGAAGGTAAAATTCGTTTACAGGGATTTCATAGTACACTCAACCTCACAGAAGGCACAGGAAGCAGCGCAATGCGCGAACGACCAGGGGAAGTACTGGGAATACCACGATCTGCTCTTCGAGAACCAGGGAGCCCTGGATGACGAGAGCCTGAAAACATACGCAAGCGAACTGGGTCTGAACACAAACAATTTCAACTCATGTTTCGAATCAAGGAAGTACAAAAGCGAAGTGGAGAAGGACACGAGCGACGGAAGATCATACGGAGTGAGCGGGACGCCAACATTCTTCATAAACGGAAAGAAAATGGTCGGCGCCCAGCCATACGATGCATTCAGACAGGAAATAGAAGCAGCGCTAATAAACGGATGATATTGCTTCTGCTTTAAAAATTCTAAGATCCTTATACTTATCCCATTTTCTGTGTTTAATTAAATTCAATCTTTTTTCGCGTGACAAATTAGAGAATAACTTTTTTACAAATTCTTCATGAGGTAGAGATTCTCTTGCTTTATCGACTCTTTCTCCAACTTCTAGATTACATGGTTCTCCGCTAATATGATGTCTACCATAATCTTCGGGGTATAATGAATTGATACCCCCAACCTTTACTCCCCATTTTACGTCTTTAAAATCAACCCCCAGTTTTTCAAAAGGTTGTTTTAGCTCTTTTCTACCTCTTCTATAATCCTGACCTATCATTAAATAATAACAACCATATAAACCAGTTCCTGTAATAACTGTTGTAGCTACATATTTGGCAATTTCTGATATGTCCATGTTTTTTAATAGATAGTAAAGTTTTAAATTCTTTGACAATTCCTTATCATGGAGTTCGGATGGTTTCACCCCTTTGGTTGCTGGAAAGGTTGAAACCCGCTGGAGGTTTCAACATGGAATTCGATTTCGGAGGGTTCGAATTAGGGAAAGATTTTACCCCCGAAATCAATGGGGAATACAAATAGTGAATAACTTTTATAGCCCAAAACCTAAATTTCTCTATTATGAAAACCATGATTTTAACCCATTCTGACACCGATGGCATATGCGCTGGGGCGGTCGCGCTTTCGAGATTCCCGGGAGCGGAGGTGTTCTTCACAAAGCCCGTCTCCTTTTATGACGATCTGAATTCTCACGATGCGGAGCGGATAGTTATCACGGACATCGCGATCCCGAGGAGGGACATTTCCGATGTGGTGAAACTTCTCGAAAACAAGTGCAAAAACTCCGAAATCCTTTATTTCGACCACCACTCCCTGCCTGACAAGGTCAAGAAAAAACTGGGAACCATGTTGAAAGTTTATGTCAACGGGAATGCGAGCGCCTCCGAACTCATATACAGGCACTTCCAGAAGGAAATCCCGAAGGAAAGGGTATGGATAGCGATATACGGGGCGATAGGTGATTATTCGCAGCACACGGAATTCGTCGAGGAGAGGATAAAGAACTGGGATGCTCGCGCTTTGTACTTCGAGGCGAGTTCGATCGTCCTTGGCATAAAGGACAGGAGATTCGTTTCCTACAATTCCAAGAGAGTGATAGTCCAAACCCTTGCGAACGGAAACAACCCCTCTGATGTTCCCGGTCTGGTGAAAGCATCAAAAAGGGTCGTTAATGAGGAGTTTGATTTGTACGAAATGGTGAAAAAGTATGCGAAAAAATCAGGGGACGTGGGTTTTGTGAAAGACGTCCACTTCTTCGGTTTCCGCGGGCCTTCTGCCCTCTTCGCCGCCACGGTCACGGAGAGCAGGGTCGGCCTGGCTGTTTACATGAGGAGGAACCATCTTGACATGACCATGCGTTCCCGCGATTACTCCATTCCCCTGAACCGCCTCGCCGAGGAAGCGGGCGAAGCGGTGGGAGGTTCAGGAGGAGGCCACCCGCAGGCGGCGGGAGCCCGAATCCCCACGAACAAATTCAAAGCTTTCCTGAAAGAAATGAACAAACTGCTCGGGCAGTATCCTAAGGTAAAACCATGAATCTCGAAGACGGAGAGTTCGCTGTGAAGTTCGCTAGAAAAACTATCGAAATGTATGTTTCTGAAAGGAAAACCCCCGAGAAGCCGAAACTTGCGGAAATGTTCAAGGAGAAGTTAGGAGTTTTCACAACCCTTTACATATACCCTGGTCACGAACTCCGTGGGTGCATAGGATTGCCCTACCCTTCCAAACCCCTGATAGACGCCATAATAGATTCCGCTGTGAGCGTCACGAGGGATCCGAGGTTCCCCGCGCTCGAAATGAATGAACTTGATAGTATCGTAATAGAGGTCTCGATCCTAACGAAACCTGAAAAGATCGCGGTTAAAAAGCCTGAGGAATACCTGAAAAAAATAAAGTTAGGAAGGGACGGCCTCATAATAAGGAACGGGACGCAATCCGGTTTACTTCTCCCCCAGGTTCCGGTCGAATACAAATGGGACGCGAAAACCTTTCTCGAACACCTCTGCATGAAGGCGTTCCTCCCCCCTGACACCTGGGCTCATGAAAGCTCCGAAATATTCCGGTTCGGTTCCGAAATCTTCGGTGAAAAGGAGCCGAAGGGGAAGATAAAAAAACAATGAATACTCACGATGTTTAAACGAAAACTTTTTATGTAGAAATTTCAATATTTACCTATCTAAAAGAGGGGTATTGGGGTTAAATGAAAAGTAATAATCTATTCTACGGCGTTATTTTTGGGATGTTCTTATTGGCTTTGATGGTAATACCGCTGGCTATTGGCGAGGATGTCACCTCCAGCGTATCGATATTGGGCGAAGCCCCTTCAGTTGGGACACCGGTAACCTCGGATAACATAGACCTCTCTTCCTGCGGAAATGTTACAGTCTTGTGCAACGCGACGATAAC
>JAZGEG010000041.1:0-4856 GCA_036478655.1 Candidatus Aenigmatarchaeota archaeon
TAATATTCAGAAATACCACCATAATTGATGATATATTGATTTATTTTATCTAATATCTCTTCAGAAACAGGCTCCACAAACGGAGGGTTGGCCGATGGTATGTTAATATCTCCTGCACCAGCTAAAACTGAAGGAGTAAATAAAATTAATCCGATAATTAAAATACCAAATGTTTCAATTTTTTGCTTCATATTTATTATTAAATAAAGAGATTATTTAAATTTTTCTAAGCTACAATGTTGATCCATAAAATTGAGGAGAAATAAAACTTAATAAATGGTTTTTTCTTTTTTATGAAGAAATCAGTCAGTTATGCCCTTCCTCTGCTTTATCTGGGTTATTACCTTCTGTCCGAGATCCCTCGGCAAAGGCTCGTAAACCACATCAATCAGCCAGTAGAAGCCCTGACCTCCCGTGGAGGATTTCAGTGAGGAATTGAAACCGAACATCTCGGCAACTGGAAGCTTCGCTGTTATGCTTGTCGTTCCCCTCTCCTCTCCCATTTCCAGGATCTGGCCTCTCCTGTTCTGAACTTCCTTCATTGCCCCGCTCAGATGATCCGTGGGGACGTCGATCCTTATTGTCTGTTTGGGTTCAAGCATGTACGCCTTCCCTGAAATCATTGCCTCTCTTATAGCCGAACGGGTGCTGGGTACTACTTGGGCTGGACCCCTGTGTATCGCGTCTTCATGAAGCTTTGCATCGATCAGTTTGACCTTTATTGCATCGCAGGGCTCCCTGGCGAGAGGACCTTCATCCATCGCCTCAGCGAACGCCTGCTTCAGCATCTCCATTACCTCCAATATCGCGTGAACGCCCCTTGTCATATCTAGGAAAACATTACGGTTGTGTATAAGTTTCACCTTTTTCGATTCATCCCTGTCAAACCCGAGGTCAACCAGTTTGTTCTGGAGTTCGACGTCTTTTTTCTTGACTTCTATGTTGGAAGGGATTTCCCCCCTTATCATAGCATGGTGGACCTTCCCCTCCAAAGGTTCGGTTATTATAAAGAACTTGTTATGCTTGTTCGGGGATTTACCTTCGATTGCCTCGGGCGTTATCCCCTTCACCGATTCCCTGTAAATCACGATCGGAGGAGAAACATCCACATCGAAACCCTCCTCCTTCAAGGGCCTTTCGATCTTCGCATCTATGTGAAGTTCCCCGAGACCTGAAACCAGGTATTCCCCGGTCTCCTCATTTATCTTCACCCTTAGGGTAGGATCCTCCTTCGCAACCCTTCTCAGGAATTCAATCAGTTTTGCGAGCTGCTGAGGCTTTTTAGGTTCTATTGCCTTAACAACAACCGGTTCGAATATGTGCGTGATGGATTCGAAACCAGGGATTACATGGTCCGGGTCGCATATAGTCTCACCCGAGTAGGATTCCCTGAGACCAACAATCCCCACTATATTACCCGCATCCACCTCCTCCATCCCTACCCTCTGCTGGCCCTTATACACGGAAACCTGCTGGATCTTCTGGGGTTTGTCCGCTCCCACGAGATACACTTCCTGGCCTGTTTTCATCTTCCCGGAAAAAATACGAACTGTTGCGACATAACCCGCATGGGGATCAGGATACAATTTCGTAACTATCGCAGCGAGCTTCCCATCTGGGTTGCAATCTGCCATATCCTTCGCGATATCCGAATCGCTCTCCCCAGGCCATATCTTGTGTATACGGTATTTCTGCGCTACCAAAGGATCTGGAAGGTGTCTTATAGCCATATCCAGAAGTATAACATGGAGAGGCGAACGCTTTGCGAGTTCCTTCTCCCCTTCGGGTCCTTTGTTCGTGAAATCTATTATGTCCTTGAAGGTCAGGTTGGTCTTCTGCATGTACGGAACGGATATCGCCCAGTTCCTCACAGCGGATCCGAAAGCCACACTACCATCGTTAACGTTAACTGCCCATTTGTCAGCGAACTCTTTCTCCCCGTATTTCCGCATGAGCACGTTCACCTCGGTTATTATCTTCTTGAACCTCTCCTGCATCTGTTCAGGGGTGAGTTTCAGCTCCTTTATCAGCCTGTCAACCTTGTTTATGAATAAGATCGGCTTAACCCTCTCCTTCAGGGCCTGCCTTATAACGGTCTCGGTCTGCGGCATGATCGCCTCCACCGCATCTATCAGGACAACTACGCCATCCACCGCACGCATCGCACGTGTCACATCCCCTCCGAAATCCACGTGGCCGGGCGTGTCAATCAAATTGATCAAGAAATCCTTATTTTCGTATTTATGCACCATGCTCACGTTCGCGGAATATATCGTTATCCCCCTCTCCTGTTCCTGCTCCACGAAGTCCATTGCGAGCTGCTTCCCTGCAAGATCCTCGGATATCATCCCCGCTCCAGCGAGCAGGTTATCAGTGAGCGTGGTTTTTCCATGATCTATGTGAGCCACGATCCCAATGTTACGAATCTGTTCAGGCTCCCTCATCAATTCCTTAATTGTGGAACTTGCATCTTTTACCGCCATATTACTCCTTGATTGTAATTTGTTTAATTTGCTCATAAATCTATATAAAGATTAATTCTGTGGACAAAACTTATTGTTCTCGCCCCTACCTCGCGCCCTCAGCTTCCCTCTCTATCCTAATTCTTTCTCGGATCACGTTGCTCCTCTGGTCGTTGCTGGCTATTTCGATAAGATCGTCCGCGATCACCTGCGCGAAGGTTTTCTTGTTCCGGAATGATTTCGAGAAGATGTCCTGCGCGATCAACCGAAGGGAGATATCCAGCCTCCTCTGCGGGGAGACGATCACTGCTTTCCTGGCGATTATCCCACCAAGCCTGTACCCCATCACCTCTTCATATAACGCCCCGTTCTCTATCGCAGTCACAAGGATTTGAATGGGGTTTTTATTCGCTCGCTTTTCGATTATCTCGAACGCCTCTTTAACTGACTTGAAGGTGTTTTGATAATTCCCAACGACGTGCCCTGAACTCAGCTTGTGCTTCTTTCCTCTGTGGCCGGGGACGAAAAGTTTGTTTATGAACCTTTCAACCACGTTCATCTTCGGTTTATGGATGGAAACGGTTCCGTATTTCCCGCTCGTTTTCGGAAGAATTATCGGTCGTAAATTTATGTATTTTTTAAGACCGGGATCTTTCACCGCAGTTTCTGAAAAATCCCATCTGTTGAAAAGAAGAATAACCATGCTATCCGCCCTCTTTCACCTTCTCTCTTTTACCTTTCAGAATTTCTGATAACGGCACGCCGTTAACAGCAATCACCTTGTATTTGATCCCGTGCATGGATCCGACCGCCCCTCCCTGCGAACCGCCCAGCCCCACAAGGAGGACCTCGTCGTGCTCGTCTATGTGTTTTATCGCCCCGGTCTTCGGGACGAATGCTGTTATTTGTATGCCGTTTTTTATAAGCTGGCAGCGAACAGCCTTTATAACCCCGGAATGCGGCTGCTTTTGTTCGATGCCTTTCTTTTTAAGAACCAACGCCTTCGCTATCGGCGCTCCTTTAAGCGGCTTCTTCGCCCAGAGTTTAAGCATCTTCCTTTTTTTCTGGTCAGAGCTCCACCTAAACTTCCCCCTTTTCCTCTTCAAATTCCTTGCAGCGAACGCGCCTGCCATACCTATCAAGTCCTTATACTATGTCATTTAAGCCTTAAATTCTTGATGTTGAAATGCCTGTTAAGGAACTCCCTTATCATCTTTATGTTCTTTCCGTTCTTGCCTATCACGGTCGATTTATCGGATACGGGGATTGAGATCGTTATCACACCTTCATGAATTTCGATGGAGTTTATGTTAGGTATCATCTTCCGAAGGAGTTTCTCTGGCGTGTCAGCATGTTCAAAAATCTTTACATTTTTCCCTAACGCCCTGCACACATTTTTTATTTTACTTCCGCCCTTCCCTATTGCTATTCCCATTTTCCCAGGTTCTACGAGGAAGTAAACCGTGTCCTCGTTTATCAGACAATCCCTTACGTGAACTCTTACCAGCCTCTCGAATATACTAACAACTCGTACGTGTTCGGTCGTTAGTTTTATCGTCATTTTTTACCAGCTCACTTTCTTATCCCCAGTAACATCACGTTAAACGGTTTACCGCATATCTCTCCCAACTGTCTCGAGTTTCCCTTGAATTTTTCGATTTCAATACCAAAGTTTTTATTGTAGTAGTTTAAATCGTTTATCAAATCCTCCCTGCAGTTAGTGGGGCAGATCACGCATACAACATCCTTCTTTTTAATGCCTTTAACCACGCTTTTCGTTCCTATTACCAGCTTCTTCTCCTCCATCGCTTTTTTGATTTCTTTGTCTATAGTCATATACATCACTAATAAATATAACCCAGAAGAGCACCACCCGCTCCCTCCTTTTTGGCCTGTCTGTGGTCAATTATACCTTTAGAAGTGGTCAGGAACAAGAGCCCCACATTAACGGACGGGAGGAACCTCTTTTCCCACGATATGAATTCGTCCTTTGTGAGGTAAAATCTCGGCCTGATAACACCGCAATCATTTATCCTCCCCAGCAATTCGACTTTGAACTCCCCGCTCTTCCCGTCATCAATGAATTCGAACGAACCGATGTACTTGTTTTTCTGCATTAGCTTTAGGATTTCTTTTATGATATTCGAACTCGGGACTACACATCCGTCCTTCCCGATCCTCTCCGCATTTTTTATCACTGTGAACATGTCAGCGAGCAAATCGTGCCTCATAGTTAAAACCTCACTCAAATTTTTCAAAACCCAGATCCCTCGCCACTTCCCTGAAACACTGCCTGCAATAGCGAAGACCGTATTTGTTTATAACCCCTTCTCTTTTACCGCATCTCCTGCAAGGTTTAACATTCCTCCCGAATTTCCTGTCCTTTGGCTTGTT
>JAZGEG010000042.1:0-8106 GCA_036478655.1 Candidatus Aenigmatarchaeota archaeon
GCCTGCTCTGGGACCATTAGGCGTGCCCATGCAGGACATCATAGACGGGATAAACAGGAAGACGAAGGATCTTGAAGGAATGAAGGTTCCTGTTACCGTTATAGTTGATACCGTAACCAAGGATTTCGAGATAAAGGTTGGTTCTCCGCCCGCGGCAGCGCTCATCAAGAATGAGCTCGGTATCGAGAAAGGGTCGAGCGAGGCCAGTAAGGTTCGTGCTGGTGATCTCACGGAAGAGCAGGTTAAAAAAGTCGCTTCCGCCAAGTTCGGTTCTACAGAGGATCGCTACGTCAACCAGGTGAAAGGAACAGCGAGAAGCATGGGGATAACGATCGGCGAGGGGGATCTCACGGAAGAGGAAATGAAGGCCGTGGAGGAATCCCACAGGAAAGCGGCCGAGGAAGCTGCTGCCATTGAAGCTGCTGCCGCAGCTTCCGCTGAAGGAGCAGAAGAGGCCAAGCCAGCGGAAGGTGAAGAGGCGAAAGAAGCCCCGGCAGAGGGTGAAGAGAAACCGGCAGAGGGTGAAGAGAAAGCTGAGGGGAAGGAAGAAGATAAAAAAGAATAAACTTATTTTAGACCTCACGGAAAGGTTTGATGAGACATCTTTCTTTACTGTTTTTTTTCAGCAAGTTCCTTGTCCTTTATTAAAAACTCTGCTATTTCTTCAGCAGTTCTTTCTTTATATCTGTATTTAACTGACGCTGCGTATTCTCCGAATTCTTCTTTATCTCTTTTGTCTGGATGCTGTGCAAATATTAAGCCTTCCAAAAGACCTGGAATATCCTTTGATTCGAGAAAATCAGTCCTATCTTTTAGCGATAAAAGGTATATACCTCGCCAGGGCTTTCCTTGAGGAGTTTCAATCTCCATGCCGCCAAAATTGTTAAAATCAACAGTATACCCACCGACTTCGACTTTTCCAGAGGTTCTTATTGATTCGAGACCTGTTCCTGTTTTGCAATCATCTAAAAAATAGTCTAAAGATCCTGGTAAATTTCCCAAATCAAAAACATCGTACAATAAATCCTTGTATTTCGTTGTTACAGCTTTAAGCAGTTTATCTTCTCCATGGAAATAGGCGTCAACTAACTCTCTAACGGCAACGGAAACTTCTAAATGTGAATAACTCATATTACAAATTGAACAGTTAATTTTTTAAAACCTATCTATTCCCTCATTTCCGTTCTTTCCGCCATGCCCTTCTTTATCAAAAGATCGGCGTTGGGTTCGGGGAGGGTTGTAATATCCCCTTTCTTGAACGGCCCGTAGTTCTTCATGTTTATCCCGACAAACTTCTGGGTGTCTTCGAGGGCCGTGAGTAGGACTAGTTTCTCCTGTTCTTTTTCGAAACCTTCCTTCCTCTCATTTTCGAAAGACTTTATGCATTCAACAACCTTTTCGAAAAATTTGTTTTCCTCCGGTGTGAGGTTCTCGGGTAGAACCCCGGAGTCGATGAAACCGTGTGCGAAACTCAGGATTTTTCTCTCCCTCCTCTCGAATATAGTTCTCAACCGCCTCTTTATCGAATCCAGAGACCACTGGTCCGCCTCGATCCTGATAATCTTCGATTTCTTCTCCAGATAGTCCTTGACCTGCCCGAAAAAATCCTCCGGGAGCTTCGTGAGCCCTGGGGAATTCTTCTCCTCCTCGAAGATTCTCCGGATGGTCTCATCTGTTAACATAGTTAATGGTTAACGGGTAGAAATATAAAATTAAAATCATCTAACTTCTTTTAAAACAGCAACGTAATAATTATTATGCGCCAGGGTGATTACCATGCCTATCAGACAGCCCATAATAAGCGTGCTCGGGCACGTGGATTCGGGGAAGACGACTTTGTTAGACAAGATTAGGGGCAGCGCTGTCGCTCCCGGAGAGGCTGGAGGGATCACCCAGCATATAGGGGCTTCTGAGATTCCGATAAAGAACATACTGGGGATATGCGGAGATCTTGTGAAAAAGATGGGCGTTGATGTTAAGATACCCGGTCTGCTCATAATTGACACTCCCGGTCACGAAGCTTTCACAACTTTGCGGAAACGCGGGGGGAGCATAGCGGACCTCGCAGTTCTCGTGATCGATATAAACGAGGGGTTCCAGCCGCAGACCGAGGAGAGTTTGATGTTTCTGAAGGAGTTCAAAACCCCGTTTGTGGTCGCGGCCACGAAGATCGACCGAATTCTTGGTTGGAGATCAGGGGAGAACGCCTGCTTCCTCCCGAATTTCGAGGAGCAGGATGAGCGGGCGCAGAACGAGGTAGAAGAAAAGATTTACAAGATCATAGGCCAGCTCGGGGAAAAAGAATTGAAATCCGAACGTTATGACAGGGTTGAGGATTTCGCAAAGGAGATTTGTATTGTCCCTCTGTCAGGCGTAACCGGTGAAGGTGTCCCGGACCTGCTCATGACACTGACAGGCCTCAGCCAGAAATATCTCGAGAAGCGGTTGGAAGTTTCGGAGGAAATGGGGAAGGGAACGATCCTGGAGGTCAGAGAGTTTAAGGGATTGGGAACAACGATAGATGTGATACTTTACGATGGTATTGTAAACAAAGGTGACACCCTCGTGATTGGAGGGGGGGAGATCGTGACCACGAAGGTGAAGGCCCTGCTCAAACCTGAACCGCTGAAAGAGATGAGGGTTGAGAAAACATTCCGTTCCATCGAAAGTGTATCCGCTGCCTCAGGGGTGAAGATATCCGCCCCGAACCTCGAGAACGTTATCGCGGGTTCGCCCGTGAGGTTTGTCACGAACGGGAAGGATGCGGAGAAAGCGAGGAAGGAGATAGAAACGGAGATAGAGGAAGTGGAGATAGAAACGGAAAACGAGGGGGTTATACTGAAGGCGGACACGCTCGGGAGCTTAGAGGGGCTGATCAAGGCTCTCAGGGATCTGAAGATCCCGATAAGGAAGGCGAAAGTGGGGAATGTCCTGAAAGCTGATGTTATGGAAAGCTCCGGGATGGAGAAGCCCGTGATATTCGCTTTCCATGTAGAAATCCTTCCAGATGCCTTGGATTCCGCCAAGAAAGAGGGGGTGAATATTTTCAAATCGGATATTATTTACAAATTAATAGAGGATTACCAGGAATGGGTGGAAGAGGAGAAGAAAAGGAAAGAAACCGATCTTCTCGAGAGCGTTACGCATCCGGGAAGAGTAAAGATTATCCCGGGTTATGTTTTCAGGCAGTCCAAGCCCGCGATATTCGGGGTTGAGGTTCTGGGAGGTATTGTGAAACCAGGCTATAAATTAAGGAAGGGGGAGAAGGTTATCGGGGAAGTGAAGGAACTGCAATCGGAGGGGGAGAATGTCGAAAAGGTGAAGAAGGGGGAGAAGGTGGCCGTGTCTGTCAGTGGTGTCACGATCGGGAGGCAGATAAGCGAGGGCGACACGCTCGAAACCGTTATGAAGGAAAGGGATTTCGAGGTCCTGAAA
Source organism: Candidatus Aenigmatarchaeota archaeon (assembly GCA_036478655.1). Classification (GTDB taxonomy): domain Archaea; phylum Aenigmatarchaeota; class Aenigmatarchaeia; order QMZP01; family QMZT01; genus JAZGEG01. Next base: position 3,436 of record JAZGEG010000042.1, read on the forward strand.
AAGCTGAAGGCGAAGCTTCCGGAGGACGAAAGAAGGTTACTTGAGGAATTCGAAGGGGAATGAAATACTAATTTAAATCCTTTTTTGATAATTCATAGTTATGCAGCCGTATGAAAAACTTTTGGATCAGGCTTTCGGGAAACTCCCGAAAAAATCGGAATCCGGGGAGAGGTTCCAGATGCCTAAGGCGAGCATCCTTCCAGCCGGCGCCCGAACGATAGTAACCAATTTTGTGGAGATAGCTAATTCCCTAAGGAGGAAGCCCGATCATTTGCAGAAATTCCTCCTGAAAGAACTCGCGACCTCCGGGGAATTGAAAGAGAACAGGCTGGTTGTCCAGGGGAGGTTCAGGTCGGATGTTGTTGACAGGAAGATCGAACTATACGCAAAGGAATACGTTTTCTGCCATGACTGCAACAAGCCCGATACGAAATTTGTGAAGGAAGATCGCCATCTTTTTCTCAAGTGCGAGGCATGCGGATCCCGGCATATATTGAAGAAGGTTTAGGCCCCGACCGCTGCAATAAATCCGGTTGGCAGGCCGCCAAGATCTGGTATCTGTATGCAATCGCACATGGTGTCCCCTATCGAAGAGCATATCTCTGCGTTGTTCAATATCTCCTGACTCGACATCCCTTCGAAATTCATTCCTTTCGGAAGGGTGAAGCTGAGTACGTAATTTTCTCCTTCATACTCTGTCGGGGTCATCATGAAGACCTCTCTGCCGGGATGGCGTTCCTCTATCATTTGCCTAAGGTTGTCATCCATGTAAGAGTTTTCGCCTCCCAGTACGCTCAACCCCTGGCTCATCAAAATTCGAATCGTAGGAACGCATCCTTCGGGCAGGTCCTCGCTGCCGGTCAGCGTTTCGAACTGCTCGGGGCTCATCCCGAGGAGCGAGGCAACGTCCTCCATCATGCTGGGGAATCCCTTGAAATTTAACAGAGAAAAGGCAATCAAGAAGATAATCACGCCGATTCCGATTATCCTTAAGGGGTCAGAAAGTAATCCCCTCGCCCCTAAATGTTCGATCTTCTTGACCTCCCCGGTGTAAGCGCCAAAGATCACTTTTGCTTTTCTCTCCTCCTTTTCAAGGAGAACCTCCCATTCTGTTTTTTTCAGATTTGCCTGTTTTGCTGAGAAACCTGGAACAAGGGTTTCCGCTGTTTTCTTAACCTCGTCCTCCCTTAGTGTTGGGACCCTGTATCTCAGAAGCAGCCCCTCAAGGAGAGAAACCCTTTCCTGCAGCTTCTTTATCATTTTGCCCCCGCCCATTCCTTTCTCTTTGCGGGTTATCATGTAAAGAGCGAGCGCGACAGCTATCGAACCTATCAATCCACCCAGAAACAAGTCTATCTGGAATGTCTGCAGTATCGTTCCCTTAAAGAAGAACATGTAATCCCCCAGGACAACGCCAATTATCAGGCACAGGAAACCTATTCCCAGCATCGCGATTATTTTTATCGGAAGGGGGATTTTCTTGCGCATGCCGCGGAAAGCCAAAGATCCTAAAAACCATGCGAGAAGCAGATACGTGACTATTTGTGCAATGAAGAGAATCTGGGGGAGCATCTCAATCATGCCAAAAAGGGAAGAACCATCCATGAATAATAATTGGAAAAACTACTATAAATTGGCAATCCTGAAAAACCCTGATTCGCAGATTTTAAGGATTTTTTTCTCCTCCGGCATGCTTATGGAAAGGATCATTTTGAGGCCTCTGAAGGCTTCCCTGTAAATATCCCCTTTCAGTGAATTCTTGTCCCGGAGTTCCCAGTCCCTATTCGCTGGTTTAACGTAGAGAAAAAACGTCCTCCCGTCTGCTGTTATCTTGTGGGTTTTCCCTTCAAAAAGGGTTTCTCTCATAATGTTCTAAACATACACTAAAACATTTATTCTATTATTGTTCCAAACACCTGACCGCAATTAGCTTTATAAATATTCCCCTTCACTATTATCATTAAGAACAGGCCAGTTTCAAGCAGGAACTAGCTTGTATCCGTAACTGAGCTTGTTCTTGAGTTTCGAAAAATTAGGTGGAAACATCGCTAGGATGCATTCAAGGAAAAAAGGGAAATCGGGTTCGCATAAACCGAAGCAAAGGGTTGCGAAATGGGTAGATTACAAACCGAAAGAGGTGGAGGACCTCGTGATTAAATACGCAAAACAGGGAATGCAAAGCGAGCGAATAGGACTGATTCTGAGAGATCAGTATGGAGTCCCTTCTGTGAAGGCGGTCACGAAGAAAACGATCACCCAGACCCTGAAAGATAACGAGCTTTATTCAAAACTTCCAGAGGATCTTTTCAACCTTCTGAAAAGGGTTGTGGAACTGGGAGTACACCTGGAGAAGAACAAGAGAGACTACCAGTCCTACCGCGGCCTCGAACTCACAGAATCGAAGATCCGGAGGCTTGTAAGATATTATATTCGAAAGGGAATCCTCCCGAAGGGCTGGAAGTACGATGCGGAACAGGCGAAACTTCTTATCAGGTAAGCATTTACTAAACAGGAAAGGTTAAAAGAGGTAGCCATATTCATTTACGTTTTAAAACCCTTTTACAAAAATCAGTCGCCTCATTAATTATTATTCCCGTCAACTCGATCAAGCCTGCATAGACTTCACGACCATTATATTCTGACTGGCTTAATCCAAGACAGCATTTTTGACCTAAAAGCCAGTCATTGTCATATCGGATCTTATCAGCTTTTACATATAAATTTTCAGCTATTGTCATAATCCATAAATGTATTAAAATTTTTTAAAAGCATCTGTTCCCAGATTTACTTGAAATTCTCCTTCACGTATTCCTCGAGCTTGTTCAGGGATTCCTCGAGAATTTCGAGAGGTGGGAGGAATACGATCCGGAAGTGATCTGGTTTCGGGTATCCGAACCCTGTCCCGAAAACCGCCAGGATTTGTTTTTTGTGAAGGATGTCAAATATGAACTTCCTGTCATCCTCTATGTCGAATTCAATCTTCGGGAAGGCGTAGAAAGCTCCTTTCGGTTTCGTGCAGGAGAATCCCTCGATCTCGTTGAATCGTTTGTAAATCAGGTCTCTTCTTTCCTGCAATCTCCTGTTCATGTCTGCTATGTGGTCCTGCGGTCCCTCCAGAGCGGGTTTAACGGCGTACTGGAAAGGTCCGGGAGACGAGAGTCTTGCCCTGGCCAGCCTGAAAACCGTCTCTTGGTAATCCTTTATCATATCCTCTGGCCCGCTGAAGATTGTCCACCCCACCCTCCAGCCCGGGACGAGGTAGTTCTTCGATAACCCGTTGAACGTTAAGACAGGCATGCCGCTGGCCAGGGATGCCGTGGGGAAATGCCTCTCCCCGTCGAACAAGATCTTGTTGTATATCTCATCCGAAAATATAACGAGGTCGTGCTCGTTCGCGAGGTCTATTATCTCCTCGAGGGTTTGTTTGGAATATAAAGAGCCAGTTGGGTTGTTCGGGTTGATTATTATTATCGCGCGTGTTTTGTCATTTATTCTCTTTCGCATGTCCTCCACATCGGGCTGCCAGCCATTTTCCTCGGAAGTTCGGTATTGGTTAAGGGCGGCTCCGATCTTGTTTATAATCGCTATGTATACAGGATAACCGGGGACAGGGGTCAGAACGTTCTCTCCCGGATTTACAAGGGAGTTCATGGCGAGCTCGATCCCCTCGCTCACGCCCGTTGTTATCAGGACCTTGTCTTTCGTGACGTTTTCTATGCCTAATTTTTCCGCTTCTTTCACGACAGCTTCCCTCGCCTCATCCACGCCCGCAGAATCAGCATAACCATTCAGATTCGCGAGCATTGCCTTGTTTGCAGCTTCTATTATGTGTTTTGGCGTGACGAAATCGTATTTGTTCGGGTCTCCTATGTTCAGGTGGAGTATCTTCTTCCCATGGGCCTTGAGTTTCTTCGCCTCCAGGACAACATCGCGTATGGCGTACGTGACCTTCTCTGCCTTGGCTGCTGGGTCTATTCTCTTCATGGTAATGTAGTATTGTCCCGTTCTTTTTAAATAAATTATATTCGACAAAAAAACGAATTAAATTTTATAACGTTTCTAACTGGGTTAACCCTTTTAGGTAAAGGGGCTTATTCCCATATGAATTCAAAATCCCTCTCGCTCAATCCCTTTCTTTCCCTTCTCATAAACTTCCAAAAGGTCATGATCAGGAGGCCTGTTATTATACCTCCCACGTGACCGAAATTCGCGACTCCTGGTTCAAGTCCCATGATCCCGAAAAATGTCTCTTCTATCAGGAAGAAAACTATCATCCCAGCGGCCGGCATGGGGAAAAAACCAAGGAAATAGACCCAGGTTTTAGGGTATTTGAAGGCGTATGCGGCGAGAACGCCGAACACCGCCCCGGATGCTCCTATAAGGCTTACATTGAAACCCCCCATGATTCCTGCCATCATCAAGAGATAGAATATCGCGGACCCTATACCAGAAACCACGTAAACTATTATGAACCTTTTCTTCCCTAATGTCTGCTCCAGGGGGAAGCCGAATATCGCGAAGAGCAGCATGTTAATGGCGATATGCATGGGGTATATCATGATGCCTTGAGCTGTCTCGACGTAGGTGGCGTGGAGGAACATGTACGTGAAGAATTGGTATACATGCCCTGACAATGCTAAACCAGGTTTCAGGGCGAAAACAGCGTCAACA
>JAZGEG010000043.1:0-7685 GCA_036478655.1 Candidatus Aenigmatarchaeota archaeon
TTGTCCTGGTGATACACTGAGTTTTGTTGTTACACTCACAAATAATGATGACACCCAACATACCTATTCTGTTTTTCTTGAGGCTCCCGAAGGATGGTTTGGCTTGCCCGATCCACATGGTGGAAAACCAGAATCCCTGGGAAAGACCCTGGCCTCTGGAGAGAGGGGCAACATGACCGTCTATATTACGCCGCCTGTCTTTCAGGAACCCGGTGAATACAACAGACCTAAAATAGTTGTTACGAGCGGTAATGAGAGATGGGAGCAGCCATTAACCATCAAAGTCTTGGAGTGTCATGACGTTTCCCTCGAAGTTGACGAAATGATAAATATATGCGAGAATAGTAAATTCAAATACTCGTTCAGGGTTACGAACAACGGGAAGTATTCCGAAAATTTTGAAATAACGGTTTCCAGTTCGTGGGACGGGAAGGATTTGTACAAGGACAGCATCACGATAGAGTCGGGAGAGATAATGGAAATAGTTTTGAATGTGACGTCTCCGGCAGAGGACGGGAGAATAACGGTTAAAGCGGAATCAGAGGTATCGTACGCGAAGGACGAGAAATACACGGAATTGAATGTGAAAAAGTGTTATGATTTTGACCTTGGCCTCGAGCCAGCAGAGGCTTCAACTTGTTTAGGAGGGTCCTCCAGATTCATGCTCATAGTAACGAATCTCGGGACCGCGAGTGACACGTATGAGATACGCACACCTGATTGGGTTGTCCCGATCCAGGAGAACGTGATTGTTCTGCCGGGGGAGGAAAAGAGTGTTGAGTTGTTCGCATACCCTGAACTTGAAGGGAAAACCAGTTTTGATGTAACCCTGAGTTCCAAAAATTATCCGGAATTGAAAAAAACTGTTACAGGGAATGTGGAAGTAAGGGAATGCGGAGGAGTCACCGTAATTGTTTCTCCTGCAAGCCAAGAGATTTGTAAGGGCTTGCCCGCCCAGTTCAAGGTCACGCTCAAGAACACCGGAATGGTTTCTGATTCATACGGTCTGGAAACGAATCTGGGCGCGCTTGAAAAGAACAAGGTCAGCATAGAACCAGGGGAGATTGAGGAAATAAAGCTCACAGTCAGAACAGACGGTCTCGAAATCGGGGAGAACTTAGTCACTGTTACCGGGACGAGCGAAGAAATATCGGACCAGAACACGGTTTCGCTCATTACGAAAAACTGTTATTCAGTGGATTTCGGGGTGAGCCCGGGGCAATCCGAGGTATGCAGGGGGGATGAAATAAACTACACGCTCGCTCTGAAAAACATCGGAGAATTCGAGGATAATTACACGTTCGTGCTCGAGGATGAGGAGATAGGTTCTGCCTCGTTCGAACCGAACGAACTGAAGATGTTCTCAACAAAGCTGAAGGTAGATTTCCAAGAAGGCGAATACAATCTAACGTTCAAAGTCCTTTCAGAACACACCTCAGGAGAAGCGGTTTCAACAGTGGTTGTGAAAGCGGAAGAGATGTGTTACAATGTTGAAGTTTCCAGCGATGATATGGAAAGCAGGGTTGATCCAGGAAAGGGAATGGCAACCGGGGTGAAGGTTAAAAATACAGGAGGGGAACCCGACAATTACGTTCTGGAACTTGAAGGACCAGAATGGGCACATTTGAGCGAGGATTTCGTCTCCCTTGAGGGAGGGGAGGAAACCTATGTTTATCTCTACGTTTCCCCGGGTTACGAGGCTGAAAAGAAAACTTATGATGTTTACCTGAAAGTGAAATCAGCCAAATCCGAATACAAAGCAGATTTCAGGATCGGGGTGGGCGTTACGCCTGAGCCAAGAAACGTGACAGGAGAGGAGCCGGGCATAACCATTGAGACAGGGATCCCGACAGGAGCTGTCGTGGGGGTCGCAGGGAATACAGGCAAAGTTATACTGCTCGCAGCGATGGTCCTGCTGATAATAATAATACTGGCTGTCAAGTTTGTTCTGTTTGTTAAATAGGTGAGTAACCCATGGAAAAGGTAAACAAAGACTATGGAAAGACAAACAAAACCTATGAATGGGCAAAAGTAGTTTATGGAAGTAGATTTCCAGAATACATTGAATTTTTTTCAGAAAAATCTGATGTTTCAAAACTAAGTAACCAATTATTATGGACGCATAGTAAACTGAAAAAGATACCCCTGGATGAATATCAGAAAAAAGAAATCAAGGGACTCCTTATCAATTTAAGAAAGGTATCTGGAAAGGAATTGGGCACATCAAATCTGTTTTACAGAAAGGTAAGACTAGTCCTGGCTGATTTCTAGGCGGCTTCTGCAATGCAACCCCCGGTTAATAACTCAACATCTTCAGAATCCCGTAAACTCTGCTCACGCTGAGGCTCATCTCCGCGAGCGCTATCCAGGGAGCATTACCTGTCCTCAGGAACTTCTTGAGCATTTTCCTGTAGAGCCAGGCCTTAGGGGGGAAGTAATGGGAATTCGTGTATTCCAGGACTTCTTTTTTTGATTTCATGAACCTTCCCCTTGCCCAGTTTATTATATCGTTCATTGGAATGTATTCCGTTTTGAACTGGACTTTCCCTTTCAGAATGGCTTTCAGGACGGAATCAACATCACCAGCCTCCATTATGTTCAGCGATTGTCCGATCATCTCCAGTGTGTGTGCGTCCGATCCGACCACCCTGGGGATTCCGGAGTTCTTGAATTTAGACAAGGTGAACCTGTTGCCAATTTTGTCTATGTTCATTGAATTGAATATTTCAACCGCGTCTGCTTTGAATGCTAGGTTTCCGAGACCTTCCCCCCTTAGATCAAATGGGTGGGGAGCGACTGCAATTCCTCCGGCTTCATGAATCCTCCCGATCGATTCCTCAACACCTAAGAAGTTTTCTACAGGCTCTGTTATCCCCAAGGCTATCAGATGCCCTTCACTCGTCTGTAGTTCAACCCCCGGGATAAATATTATCCCCTGTTTTTTTGCCTCTTTTGAGGCTGAAGCCCAGGCCTTCGTGGTCCTGTGATCCGTGATAGCGATTCCTGAAAGCCCGATACCCTTCGCTTTCCTGATTATCTCTTCCGGCTTTGCCAGGCCCTCACAGGGAATCTTCACCCCTTTTGAATAGCATGAATGACAGTGTAATTCGAATTTCATGGACACACCTTGGCAGTAAATTGTGAATATTTATTTATATCTAACTTATAAGTTTCTTATAAACACAAAAAATAAGGTGATGCTTATCTTGGTCGTTCCCGAGCATGTTGGAATAATCCCTGACGGTAACAGAAGGCTTGCAAAACGTTTAATAAAAAAGCCTTGGAAGGGGCACGAATGGGGTTTGGAGAAGATAAAAAACATTCTTGAATGGTGCAAAGAACTTGGGATAAATGTCATGACTTTTTATGTCATGTCTCTTGAGAACCTTGATAAAAGACCAAAAAAGGAACTGGATTTCATTTTTGCTCTCGCTGGGAAGGAAATTGAAAACATGCTGGAAGACAAGGATCACGTGGTTCACAAAAACAAGGTCAAAGTCAGCTTTTTCGGGAAGCTTGATCTTCTACCAGAAGACCTCCAAGAGAATATTCGAAAGGTAACGGAAATGACGAAAAATTATTCGAATTATTTTCTGAATCTAGCTATCGCTTATGGTGGGAGGCAGGAAATAATAGATGCCTCGAAGAGTATAGCTTATGATGTGAGCAAGGGGATAGTAAATCCTGAAAAAATAAACGAATCGTTATTGCGATCCTATTTCTGGACAAACGGGTTTTCTGACCCGGACATGGTAATAAGGACCGGAGGGGAGAAAAGGCTCTCGAACTTTTTGCCTTTCCAGTCCACTTATTCCGAACTCATTTTCCTTGACAAGCTCTGGCCCGAACTGGAAAAAGAAGATTTTTTTAAAGCTGTTAAGGAATTCGGGGAAAGGCAGAGAAGATTCGGAAAATAAACTCTTGATTTTACGAAGTTTTCCTCTTTCTATTTAAAATATCACAACAAAAAGTCATTATGAAAAACGACAGGCTGCATATAGGTATAATACCTGATGGGAGCAGGAGATGGGCCAGGTTACAAGATATCAAGAATTATAATGGATGGAAATCCGGGGAGACCATGGAAAGGATAGTTATGCACATTTTTGAAAAACACCCAGAAGTGAGCGACCTGTCAATATGGGCAATGTCAACCGAGAACCTGGAAAGGAATGAGAGTGACAAGAGGCTTGTTTACGGCCTTCTCAAAGAGAAGATAAATGATTTTTTCAAAGGCCCCTTCATTGAAGACGAGAATATAAAGGTAAACGTTGTGGGCTCGAAGCTTAGGGAAATCCCCAAAGATATAAAAAAACTGACAGATGAAGCCGTTTTCAGGACCAAGGGTCATAGAGGAGGAAAAACAATAAACATATGCATTGGCTATGGAGGTAGGCAGGAGATACTTGACGCTACCATGTCAGCATCAAAATGGCTAAGAAAAAACCCGACAATAGCAAAAATTCACAAGGGCATGTTCGAAAAATACCTTCTTATCCCCAAGCCCCTTGACATGGTGATCAGGACGGGCGGGGAGAAGAGACTTTCCGGCTTCATGCTTTACCAGATTGAGTATGCTGAACTGTTTTTCACCGACACTTTATGGCCGGACTTCACGGCAAGGGAATTTGACATGATAATCAAAGAGTTCAATGAAAGAAACAGAAGGTTTGGGAGATAGTGATATGAATGTCAGGGATACTCTTCTGATTTTATTGAGTCATAATTATGGCTGAAATTGATCGTGAAAGGGAATTGGAGAAGTTAAAAAAGAGAAGACTTAGTTATGCATTATTCTTATTCTTCATATTCCTTTTTTTCGTCACCAGTTTTACATACTCCTATTTCCATAAAAATATGTCAATTCTTATAAGGGATTTGACTATAGATGTCTTCTTTATAATAATTATCTATTTGGTGATCAGAAAGAAAGGGATCGAAAAAAGAAAAATAGAAATAAAACCACCAAGCAAGACTACATTAGGAGGGTGCACTCTTATTATTGCCTGTGTTTTTTACATGTTCGCCTTGATAGGTCCGGTTTTAAGTTTTTTGAACCCACCAGGTCCTACATTCACTTTACAAAACTATCTTTTCATGCTTACTATGGGCCTTATTGGAGTTATTTTCACTATTATCGGCGTTTTTCTTTTGAAAAGGAGATAAATCGAAAACGAAGTTTTATTTTATAAAACTTTAATTCAAGAATTAACAAAGTGTTTTCTATGATATCAAGGCAGACCGCCAAGAAGACTCGAGTATGGGACATAATGAGCGGATCCTTCGTGAAAAAGGAGGGGTTCGAGCCGAGTTTTGTCAAAACCCAGACGGGGGAGGAAATTTCGAGAGCTCACATACTCGGAACGGTGGTTTCTAAATTCGTGGCGGATGACGGGAATTACGCGAGCGTCACGATAGATGACGGGAGCGATACCATACGTTTGAAGGTGTTCAAGACCACAAAACCCCTGGATTCGCTTGAGGTGGGGGATATTGTTGACGTTGTAGGAAAGGTAAGGGAATACGAAGGTGAGACATACGTAATACCCGAGATTGCGAGGAAGATCGAAGACCATAACTTCGAGCTTCTTAGGAGGCTTGAACTGATACAGAAAGAAAGGGGAATGAAGAAAGTCAAGGATCTGGTCGAGAAGAACAAGGGGAAGGATCCCGAGGAGCTGAAAAAAGAACTAACAGAAAAGCACGGGATCGAAAAGCAATCTGTTGACGTGGTCCTTGGAGGCGGGGAAGAAGACAAGGAAAAAAGAATTTTGAAAAAGGAAATACTGCAGGTAATTGAATCATCCCCTGACGGCATAGTCTATTCCGAGCTCGCGAAGAACGTGAAGGCGGAGGAAACAGAATTAGAAAGCGCTATAGACGAGCTCCTGAACGACGGAATCTGTTACGAACCGAGTCCGGGCAAGATAAGGAAGATTTAGATTATTCTATAAGTTTATACGCTTCCTTTAGCTTTAAGGCCTCCTGATATTCTTCAGATGTAAGTTTAACCTCTTGCCCGATCTCGAACTTTTGGGGGGGAAAATAAATTTTTTCAATAACATACCCACCGAGAACAGGGATTTTCAGATGGGCGATTGTTTTTTCATCTGTTTCCAAAACCCTAAACACAATCGCCGAATATCCTGAAGGCATACTTCTAATTAGTAGTTAATTTTTTAAGCTTAATTGCAAGAAATCAACGTGCAAGGCTTATCTCATTTTCCGGGTGGATTATTTTAAATGCATCTTTTATCCCGCCGACTGGGAAATTGTATCCCCAAGGTACATCTCCTTCACAATAATCTCTAATCTCGCATTCACTATAGCAATGATCATCCTCTAATTTTTTCCTATCTTTGCGCATGCAATAATTAGCCAAATAACTAGGAACATCTTCCAGCATTACTATTTTAGGGACACGGCCTTTTTTTGTTTTTGTGTTCTCAGGGGTAAAAGACAAATTGTTTTCTCGATAATCGGGTCTTTCCTCTTCAGGTTCCCTAGAAAAAATGCTCATGTCAGTTTCAATTTTCATCCCGCTGTATGGCCTTTCGCTTCCCTCTTTGGGTTTCGTATAAGCTGGTCCTTTCTCGCCTCTTTTGGCCCTCTTTTTCCGATCCCTTCTCTGAAATTCCAGATGTCTGCGACTGCCTTTTCCCATTAAAATAAAACGCTGGAAGGTTTTAAAAAAAGCTATTGTGCCTTACTTTTTCACAGCTATCCTGATCCTCTGCAAAGCCGTAATGTTAGTCAAAACCGCGAGAATAACGATTATGTAGGTGAGGTAAATCCTTCCGAAATGGGCGAGCAGTATCCCTATGAAGAGGATTATGAGCCTTTCAGCGCGTTCCAGAAGGCCGCCTTTGATCTCCTTCTCAACAAGTTCTTTCTCCTTGGCCGCTGACTTTGCGTACGTAGTCATGAAGGAGCCTATGAGGTAGAGGAAGATCCAGGCGTAGATCGGGATGTAAAAGTTGGGGAGATTAGCGAACAAGAGGCCGAAAACTATGATCCATTCAACATACCTGTCCATTATCGTATCCAGATACGCCCCGAGTTTCGAGGCTTTTCCCATCACCCTTGCCACAGAACCATCTATAAGGTCTATGAAAGCCGAGACAATGAAGAAACCCGCCGCCATAAGGAATTGCCTTTCTATCAGGAAGTACAGCGCTATCAATGTGGGTATTATGGTGAGCAAAGTCCACTGATTGGGGGAAAGACCCACCTTCGAAAAGATCATCCCTATCTTTATAGAAATTCTCGAGAAACTCTCTCTTTTCTTGTATAACGTCATACCTACCGCTCCCTTTCCCCTTTTATGAACTCCTCCACCATATGCTTCGCTACTGAATCAGGGAACTGCTGCGGGGGGTGTTTCATGAAATAGGAAGAAGGCGAGATCAGCGTTCCTCCAGTCCCCCTTTCCTTCGCCAATTTTGCGCATCTGAGGGCGTCTATCACAACACCCGCTGAATTCGGGGAATCCTCAACCGAGAGCCGTAATTCCAGATCCATCGGCACATCCCCGAAATGACGTCCTTCAATCCTGATGAAGCCGATCTTGTTGTCTTCCTGCCAGGGGACGTAATCACTAGGCCCTATGTGTATGTGCTCGTCCTTAAACCTCTTGGGCATTTGAGACTGGACAGATTCTGTTTTCGAGATCTTTTTTGATTTAA
>JAZGEG010000044.1:0-20822 GCA_036478655.1 Candidatus Aenigmatarchaeota archaeon
TTGCCACAGCCAGCTCAGGGAGGGATGTTCCAACTGCAACAACTACAATCGCAATGAATATTTCAGGTACACCCAAAATACTTGATATGTTCATTGTGGTGTCTATGAGGAGCATGGAGCCTGCTACAACAAGCCCTCCGCCAAATATCGTGAAAACTGTGTATTTCGCTATCCTTCCTTTGATGTCCCCCGTCTTGATTTTTTTCTTCTTGGTGTCTGATTTCGTACCTCTTCCCCTCTTGATCATGCCTCCCATGTACACGGCAAATAGGACTATCAAGGCCAGTCCTTCGTACCACACAAGCCCGTCAATAAGAAGTAGCGAGAGAATGAGAAGGTATACCAGAAGTATATAATTCAGCTTTAACACGTTCCTGTTTGTGGCAAGCGGGACTAACACGGCCGCAAGTGCGAGTATGAGCGCAGAGTTTGCTATTATCGAGCCCAGTGTTGTTCCGATAGCTATGTCAACCACGCCAGAGAATGCGGACATTAAAGAAACGGATAGTTCAGGTAGAGTTGTAGAGAAAGCCACCAGGGTTAGGCCGATCATGAAATTGGACACGCCAAGGAGACGGGCTGTCTGGGAGGCATATTTCACTACAATATCCGCTCCCTTTATCAGAAGGATCAATCCTGCGATGAAAAGCAAAATGTATGCTAAAATCATATTAATCCCATGGGTTTTCCTTTATAATTTTATTTTTGGTCCACATTATGATAAATGCTATGCCTGAAACTACTATTATTTCTCCCCATTCAATCAGGGTTAGCGAGGTTGTTTCGAATATCGGCTGGAAGAACGGGGTGTAAATGACGATTATCTGCAAGAGGATGGAAATCGCTATCGCTATTAGGAGTTTTTTGTTCGAAAATATGCCGACTTTATACTTAGCCCTGACCGAATGAACCCGGATCATCTCGAACATCACAATTGATGTGAATGCGATGGTTATCGCTTTAGTTCCGCCGAAAGGGAGGTTTAGGCTGAACAGCAAAAGAGTTCCTATGCACATCAATATGCCGAAAATCATTATGTCCGTGAACATGCTCCTCGTCAATATACTCTCCCCGGGGTCTCTTGGGGGCCTGCTCATTATCCCTGGCGAGGCAGGATCGACCCCTATCGCCAAAGCGGGCAGTCCGTCCGTCAGCAGGTTTATCCATAACAGCTGTATGGCTGTGACAGGAATTATAATGGAAAGTGTAGAAGGATCGTGAAAACCTATCAGCAACGCGATAAATACTATTAAAACCTCGCCCATATTGCTTGATAACAGATACCGGATGAATTTCTTTATGTTGTCGTATATCGAACGCCCCTCGTGAACCGCCATCACAATCGATGTGAAGTCGTCATCCCTCAGAATCATATCCGAGGCTTCCTTTGAAACGTCCGTTCCCTTTATACCCATCGCTATACCTATGTCCGCTTTCTTCAGGGCCGGTGCATCATTAACCCCGTCCCCCGTCATCGCGATTATATCCCCTTTCTTTTTGAGTGCATCAACTATCCTCACCTTGTGCAGGGGGTTCACCCTCGCGTAGACAGCAACCTCCTTCGAAATTTTCCCGAATTCCTCATCTGACATCGAGTCCATCTCAGGTCCTGTTAGAACTTTGTTATTTTCCTCCAGCAAACCGATTTGTTTTGCTATCGCAACCGCTGTGTTCTTGTGGTCGCCTGTTATCATCACCACCCTTATCCCGGCCTTTTTGCATAACCTTGCGCTTTCAATCGCTTCCTCTCTCGGGGGGTCTATCATCCCAACAAGGCCGAGGAATGTTAAGCCTTTCTCTGCGGATTTCTTGTCTACCCGTTCTGCCTCCTTGTAGGCTATCGCCAAAACGCGTAGAGCATTACTCGTCATTTCATGGTTTTTTGATAAAACTTTCTCCCTCCATTCCCTGTTCATTTTTTTGACCTTTCCGTCAATTATTATCTTCTCGCAGAGCTTCAGAACGACTTCCGGCGCTCCCTTAACGCATGACATAACCTTCGCATCCGTTTTGTTTATCGTGGTCATCATCTTCCTCTCAGAAGAAAAGGGCATTTCATCTATCCTTTTGTGCGTATTTTCCAGGTCGTTCTTGCCAAGTCCTATTTTCTTTGCCGCGACAACTATCGCTCCTTCTGTGGGATCGCCTATTATGCTGTAAGAATTTCCGCTTTTTTCAAGATTCGCGTTCGTGCATAAAGCTCCAATCTTAAGTAATCTCGAAAGCGTTTGTTTGGCCTCGGGGTTGATTTCCTCTTTGTTCAGAAGGAATTTCCCCTCGGGTTCGTACCCCTCCCCCGTAACCTCTACCAACCTGTCCGGATACCATATCCCGCTTATCATCATCTCGTTCTTCGTCAAAGTTCCAGTCTTGTCAGAGCATATCACAGTCGTTGAACCCAGGGTTTCGACTGCGGGGAGCTTTCTCATTAGGACGTTGTGTTTCGCTAATCTTTGCAGGCCCAAGGCAAGTGTTATTGTCAGAATAGCCGGGAGGCCTTCGGGAATTGCTGCCACAGCGAGGGCGATTCCCGTTATGACCATCATGACTATAAGGGATTGCGTTATGGGCTGTCCTGTAAGCGGGCCTCCCCTCATCACGCCTATAACAATAACGAGGGTGCATATGAGAAGGATTATGACTCCTAGTCTTTTTCCGAAGGTGTTAAGCTTCTTCTGGAGCGGGGTCTGCACTTCCTCCTCCTTTTGGACGACTTCCGCTATCTTTCCTATCTCCGTCGTCATCCCCGTCTCCACAACAACTCCGATCCCCCTTCCATAGGTTACCAGTGTCCCGGTATACGCTAGGTTCTTTCTGTCCGCCAGCGGAACGTTTTTCAGGATTCCTGAATCTTTCGACACAGGAGCTGATTCACCCGTAAGGATTGCCTCGTCTATTTTCAATTCGTATTCCTTCATTATCCTCATGTCAGCGGGGACTTTGCTTCCCTGCTCAAGGAGGACTATATCTCCAGGGACGAGGAATTTGCTTGCTATCTTTTTCTCCCTTCCCCTGCGAATTACAACAGCCTCGGGAGACGTTAATTTCTTTAGGGCCTCTATTGTTTTTTCCGCCTTGTATTCCTGCACGAAACCGAAGACCGCATTCAGAATGACTATCACTATTATCGCTAAAGCATCGATCACCTCTCCTACCAAGGCGGAGAAAATGGTGGCTGCTATTAATATGATTATCAGAAAGCTCTTGAACTGGGAAGCGAATATCTCTATCCTGCTTATCCCCCTTTCCTTCCTTATTTCATTATACCCGAATTTTCTAATGCGGGAACCCGCTTCCTCCTCTCCGAGACCTTTTTCAGAACTTCGTAACCTTTTCAATGTCTCTTTCGCTTCTATTTCATGCCAGTTGACAGTGGAAGATGTCTCCATGATTATAAATTATTCGTTCTACCTTAAATCTCAAAAATAAAAGAAAGGGGCGGGTCTAAAGACCCGGTATCGTGCCTGCTGGGAGCCCGCCGAAAGTCATTAACATCGGTAATAGTAAAGTAGCTAAAAGTACACCTATTATAACTACTGGTATTACCAGTGCCATGATTATCGCAAACGCTGCCTTTCCACCTGTCATCTCCTGGTACTTCACCATGCCCATACCTGTCAATATGAAACACCATATGGCTGCTATAATGTTAAGTATAGGTATCCAGCCCAATAGGTAGTTTGGGGTACATCCGTAAAAAACTGACTTCATTGTCTGCTCTATGCCTTTTCTCGCCCCCACTATGTACACCCAGAGGTGAAGCCACAATCCCCAGATAAGCGCTCCTATGACCAACCCCACGTAACTCCCGACCAAGCTCGTCACGAATATAACTGGTGCGCTGGTGAATAGTGTTGCTTCGGCTGGTAGTGATCCGGACGGTATAAAGCTGAACGCGAAATTCGTCCAAAAGACCGCCACCGCTGCTCCAAGGACCGATACTATTATCCCCAGAATCAGTAGATACTTGAATGCGTCGCCGAATGTCGTTGTCTTCTCGTTATCGAGGCTTTCTCCGGGTGCTGACAGAAACGAAATCCCTTTTTTTATATATTTCATCATATTCCACCTCAAGAAATAATTGTGTTTCTGGTTTAAAAATTCATTCCTTTTTGAACCTCATGATTGCCTCTGCTATATCCTTCGTTTCTTCGAGCATCGCCTTTGCTTCTTCTTTCGAAACCCCTGCCTGCTCCGCGACCATTTCCACGTCGTCTTCGCCTATCCCTTCCTTTGGCCTCTCAGATATTTCGCCTGTGATCTGGAAGGTCTCCTGGCCCATTGCCTTCACCTTGGAGACCTGCGGGTCGGAGATCACGATATCCTTGTCAGGAGTCTTTATGATGACTTCTTCTGCTTCGATGTTGGTCGACTGTATACCCATCTGTTTCATCATGCGTTCCATCTGTCTTGGGTTGATTTTCATATAGATCAATAAAGATATTGGGTGGTTTGATTTAAAAATTTTGAAAAATTGTACTGTTTGAATTTTTATTTTCCAATCTATACTTTTGGATAACGAAATGGTTTTATTGCTTTTTGGTTAATTTCTCAATATGCTTTTTCAGATTCTCGATGTGGACTACACCCTGGTTGACGAGAAGCCTGTTATAAGGATTTTCGGGAAAGGGGAGAAGGGCGAAACGGTTTGCGGTTTTTTCGAAAATTACGAGCCGTATTTTTATGTGATGGGGAAGGATGTGGAAGATAGGGTGAAGAATGAAAGCAACGTCGTAAGAATAGAAAATGTCAGAAGGTTCCTCCCCCTGGGTTATCAGACAGAGATGGTAGAAATGCAGAAGGTGATCCTGAGGAACCCGGCCAAAACACCGGAAATAAGGAATAGTTTGCTGGAGGAAGGTTTCAAGGTTTTTGAGGCGGACATCCCCTTCAAATACAGGTTCATGGCAGATTTTGGTTTGAAGGGGATGGAATGGGTAGAGATCGAGGAGACCAACGGGGTAACGACAAACACCGTGAGCACTGATAAAAAAATCAAGATAAAGGATTTCAAGAAGGTTGAAATGGAAGGTGTAGTTCCCATGAAATTCCTGGCACTCGATATCGAATGCATTTCGATGAAAGGTGGTGAGATGCCTGACAGCAGAAAAGACCCCATAATCATGATCTCCCTTGTCTTCAGCGAACCTTACAAGGGGAAGGAAGGGCTCGTCATGAGCACTAGATCTGACAAAGACGTTCTGTTTTTTGAGGACGAAAAGGAGATGTTGAAGGGCCTGATTGACATGATAATGGATTACGACCCGGATATGATAACGGGGTTCAACATAAACAATTTCGATTTCCCCTACATACTTGACAGGATGAAGGAAAACGAAGTGTACGCGAACTTCGGGAGGTGCAAGAAACAGGTGATGAAAAACCAGGTGATGAACAAGTTCAAGATCAACATAGCCGGGAGGGTGATTGTGGATTCCTTTGAAATTGCAAAGAGGGATTTCTCCTTGAAAAGGTATAACCTGGACACAGTGGCAGGGGAGTTGATTGGTGAGAAGAAAGATCCTATCAAGCAATCGCAGATAGAAAAGTTCTGGAAGGGCGACCAGGAGAAATTCAGGCGTCTTGTTAGCTATTCGAAAAAGGATTCAAGGCTCGCGTTGGATCTTTTGCTAAAACTTAACCTGCTGGACAAATATACCGCGTTGTCAAAGGTCTCAGGGACGCTCCTCCAGGATATACTGGATTCCGGGGAGACCACTAGAATTGAAAACCTCATTCTGCGCGAATTCAATAAAGAAGGGTATGTTCTTCCCTGCAGGCCGGACGGGTCTGAAGTCTCGAGAAGGGAGAAGCTGAGGAAGATCGAGCTGAAGGGAGGGTATGTGATAGAACCGGACAAGGGTCTGCATTCAAGTGTCCTTGTTCTGGATTTCAGGTCAATGTATCCTTCCCTGATAAGAACTTTCAACATATGTCCTACCACCCTGATATTGGGGGATGATATAGAGGGTTCGGTAAAATCCCCGTCAGGGGCGAGGTTCGTTCCGGAAAATGTGAGGAAAGGCATAATACCAAGGATATTGGAACATCTCATGGATGAAAGGAGTGGTATCAAGAAGGTGATGATAGAAGAGGAGGAATCCGAACGTATAAGGGAAATGAAGGCGAAGGAGTTCGCCTTGAAAATAATGTCCAACGCCTTTTACGGGCATTTTGGATATCCAAGGGCGAAGGTATATTCGCTGGATATCGCAAACTCCATAACCGCTTTTGGAAGGGATACAATTAAAAAAACGAGGGAGTATATAGAGAAAAAATTTGGGTATAAGGTTGTTTACGGGGATACTGATTCTGTCATGATTAAAGTTCCTTTCAAAGATCTTGAGAAGATGAGAAAGGCGGGAGGGGAGGTTTCGAAAAGCGTGACCTCTCTTCTTAAAGGTATAATGGAACTGGAATTCGAAAAGGTCTTCAAGCGCTTTCTTCCGCTCACGAAGAAGAGATACGCCGCCTGGTATTTTGAAATGGGAAAGGATGGGTGGAAAGATGGGATAGAGACGAAAGGTATAGAGACCGTCAGGAGGGACTGGTGCGATCTAACGTCCGAAACGATTAAAAGGGTCCTTGATATCATCCTCAAGAAGAATGACATCAAACTTGCTCTTGAGTATTTTAAGAGTGTGGTTGATGATATGGTTGCGGGCAAAATCCCAATACAAAAACTCGTCATCACGAAAACCATGACAAAAAGGGCGGAAGGTTATGTTGGCATCCAACCGCATGCCGAACTGGCGAAGAAGATACAGAAGCGGAGCCCGGCTGAAGCTCCGGGGGTTGGGGACAGGATAGGGTATGTTATAACGAAGGGCCTGGAGTTGCTATCGAAAAGGACCGAGGATCCTTTGTATGTGATAGAGAAGGGCTTGGAGATTGATTCTAAATATTACATAGAGAACCAGCTGCTTCCTCCGCTTGAGAGGGTATTCATTGCCCTTGGGATTTCAAAGACCGAACTTCTGGGAAAGGGCAAGCAGGTTGATTTGCTTGGAGCTATAAACGGTTTGTATAAAAAAGCGAATGAAGTTAAAGAGGTGGAAGAGGTTCCCATAAACGAAGTCAAGGGGTTTGTATGTAAAAAATGTTACAAAACATATTCCATCCCTCCCCTGTCGGGGGTTTGTGAATGCGGCGGTCCGCTCCTTTTCTCCTCTTCGATGGGGCCTGCAAAACAGGTCATTCTTCAATAACTTTTAAATTTTCACCCTATTTCAGCCCGAGCCTTTTTTACACTCTGTAGACGTTTTTTTCCGAAATCCCTGATTTCCAATAATTCTTCGTCTGTTTGTTCGTCCAGATATGTGATTGTTTTTATTCCAGCCTTTCTTAGAATGTTACGTTCTTGTGTTGAAATGTTCAGTCTGTCAAGTGAATTTATTTCCTCTATCGCGGAATGCATCCTTTTTTCATAATGTTTTATACAGGCTAAAAGGTGGCTTATCTCTCCATTCCCATATTTTCCTTGCTGAATGTTTTCAAGTGCTAAAGTTTCCGTCTTTTTTCTGAAAAATTCCCGAAGGCCTTGGTGGTCTAGTTTCTTTAGGGCATTTCTTCTGATAGAAAATATTCTTTCCACTGAAACATCAAGTTTATCTTGTATCTCATTTATATCATAAACTCTAACATCTTCCATGTTGTCTTCTGTTAAGGTTTTTTCTAAGGCGTATCTCATTCCAATGATCAGCTTTTCTCTGGGTGTTAATGTTTTTTCCATTACCTCGTAAAGTCGCTCTTTCATTTGAGTAAGGGTTTCTTCACTATAGAAAAGTGTTATTTGATCCGGCAGAAAATTTATATCATCTGATAAGTAAGGTATCGTTTCATCGAAAACAGTACAAATTAATTTGAGTTCAAGTGGTTTAGGCATGCTTCGTAGCGATTTTTTTGGTCCACTTTTAATCTCATTTCTATATCTATGAAGTACTGGTTTTTTTATTCTATTTTTCTTTGTTCTTCCAACACCAATATACTTTGCTGCATTGTCTAGTGGTTCGCCAATAGAAGCGTAAATTCTTGGTACTTGTTCGACTGAAAGGGATTTAAATTTTCCATAATTGGTCCCTTTATGGCCTGTCATTTTTTACTTTTTAATGATAAAGATTTATAAATTTATTTTTATCTGATTTTGGACTGAGATGAAGTTAAAATAAACTTCATCGTGAATGTGAACCCGAACATTTCCTTTAAAATTTTCCGTGAAGTTCAAGAACAAAAACTTCATGTTTTCCTTTTGAAATTCAGTGTGAACGTGAAATGGCCTTCATTTCATATGGAGATTATAACATAGTTATATGCCCTATGTATATCGATTTCTAATGTTTTTCACAGGAAATGAAGGGGTTACCAGAACATTTGTAAAAATAACGGGTTCAGTCCTGAGAAATACATGATTGTGGGGAAGAGGAGGAATCCCATGAGATGGGTTCTTTTGATCCCCAAGGAAATCGTAAGCAGCCCCAAAAACATCCCCGTTATTGAAATCAGGAGGCCAAGGAAACCGGAGAATAAAATAACGAGGGTTATCAGCATCAAGAAGGTGAATGTCATCATCTTGCTGTAATTCAAATTCTTCATTCTGTTAAGGAGTAACCTGCTTACCTTGATTGTAAACAAAGCTGAGATCAGCGAGGTTAAAATCCCTACAATGATCAACAAACAAACGTCATTAAACGTGAAGTGATCAATGACCTGTGAAATCATCCAGACCGCCCCGGATCTCGTCTTCCCTATGACATAAAAAACAATGAACGTGAAAAAGATGTTGGAGGTGTTTATCCCTCCAAGCGCAATCAGGAATTCCCTCGTTTTCGCTTTCAGCGCCTGTGCTGCAATTATCCCTGCCTGGGAAGACCCTATCCCCGGAAGCAGGCCCGCGAGGAGCCCTGCGAGCCATCCCGTTAAGCTCCCCTTCAGCCAGTCTCCCTTGACGTCTTTCTGGATTTTCTGTGAAGGTATCCTCACCCTTGTCATTATGCTGACTAAAATCGTGCTGAGGCCGAAAAGCCCTGTGAAAGCGGGGAACATCATCTGCTCTGATGGGAGGGAATTCAGGGTTATGAAACCGAATATCCCTGACAGGAGAAAAACGGAAAGTGCGGAAAAATGTTTCTTCTCCATGAACACCATCCACACAACAACCAATGAAAGGATTATGTGCATCATGGGTTTTATGATGGTGTAGATTATTGGAAGATAATAGAACAGGGCGGGCAGGCTCAGGACCGTAAGGAACATAACACCAAGACCCCCCATTGTAGCGAGGAAGATCGCTTCGTATCCCCTTCCTTTCAAGAGAAACCTGTGACCGGGAAGGGTCGATAGCGCGGAGTCCTCCTCGGGGGCGCCAAAAAGGATTGCTGGGATGAAATCGAAAAACGTGTTGGAAACCGCCAGCGACACGACAAAGGCCAGTATAAATTGTATTGGAAAACCAGCGAAAATGAACGCCAAAGAAAGGGTCAGGGTGAAAATGGTGTTCGGGTGCAACCCGGGAATCAGACCTGTCACAAAGCCGAATAATATCCCGAGAAGAACGAAAAGGAGGATTTCAAAAAACATTAAGTTTATTTCGATTCATGGTTTAAGAAATTGAGTTTAAACGTTCAGTACATCCGAGGGTCAAATTCTGGCAATCAGCTTATTTAAATAATTCAACGTAAATGTTTTCTATGGTTGACGAATTTCATCTTTCAAAAGACAAGCTGGCGAGGGATATAACGGGCGAGATAGTCCTCTCTGAAAATCCTGAAAATATCCTTAAAAAGTGGAGGGGAATTTTCGGTTTCTCCCAGAAGAAGCTAGCGAATCATATAGGTATCACCTCCTCTGTGATCTCTGATTACGAGTCGGGAAGGAGGAAGTCTCCCGGGATAACTGTTATAAAGAGGTATGTGAATTCGCTCCTGAGCCTTGATATGAAAAGGGGCGGGATGGTGATCAAAACGTTTACGCCCTCAGTGAGTTCTTCAGCCCTTTCAAAGGCGATAATAGACATAAAGGAATTTCCTGGCGGGATCCCAATAAATGAATTCTGCAGGAAGATAAGCGCTTCCATTCTCACGAAAAGAGCGCCCACAGAGAGGGAGATATATGGTTACACCGTAATAGATTCTGTGAAGGCCATACTGGAGTTGTCACACAACCAGCTCATAAGCCTGTACGGGACAACAACCCAACGCGCTTTGATATTCACTGGTGTGTCAACAGGGAAAACTCCCATGGTTGCGATAAAGCTTACCAACCTCCAGCCAGGACTTGTCGTGCTTCACGGTATAGACAGGGTAGATGAAGTTGCGATGAATATCGCAGAGGTTGAAGGTATACCGGTTGCTCTATGTAAGATGGAGATGATAGAGGATATCATAAAAAAATTAAAGGATGTGGAGTGATCAGAATTTTTTGATTTCGCATTTTATTTCTTTTCCGATCTCAACCAAGCCATAATACCCTTCATAGGCGACCCCTGGATAGAAAAGCGTGGTTCCGTTTAATTTGTCAATCCCTCCGGCTTCGTGTATGTGGGCGGAGATTGCAAGCAGCGGCTTGTTCTTCTCTATGAATTCCTTTATTACTTTCGATCCAACATGCTCTCCTGCCTCTGTCTTGTCGAGTTTCGTCCCAAAGGGAGGATTATGCGTCACTAGTATGAACTTCCCCTTCACTTCCTTCATTTTCCTTTCGAGGTTTTCCTTTATCTCCTTTTCTGTTGGCTCAAATTTCGTGTTGAACGGCGTGGCGGCCCCGCCAAAACCTATAAACTCAAGGTCCTTGAATTTCCTCACCCTTCCATGGAGATTCACATCGTACTCGTCAAAAATATCCAAGATGTCATAAGGTTCGTGGTTTCCCGGAATGGAGAAAACGGGTTTCCCCAAGGAAACGAGTTTTTGCAGAACCAGCTCCGCGATGTCCATCTGTGAATATCCTTCGGGTGTGTTGTGTATGTCTGTGAAATCGCCAGGGCATATCACAAGGTCGAAATCGTGTGCTTTTGTTTTATCTATTATTTTTGAGAACTTCTCGAATTCCCCGTGCACGTCTGTGATGACCAGTATTTTTAGCATATTGATTTTTAGATAGGAAGTATTTTAAATTAAATATAACACTGTTATATTTTTCCAAACCTAATTTCTTCCAAACCACATTCAGCGAAACTGCTCTCATCGCTCGATATTATAATAACCCCTTTATAATTCCTTGTCCAATTCCTCTTGTTGTTGAAAAGCCAAAAAATATCCGGTATTTCCTTCATCAGGTTATCCACGACCCACGCCTCTGGTATCAGCCTCTTCTTCAATATCCTCACGGCCTCCTCCTCGTTTATCTCTTTTTCC
The DNA here is from genome assembly GCA_036478655.1 of Candidatus Aenigmatarchaeota archaeon. Taxonomy (GTDB): domain Archaea; phylum Aenigmatarchaeota; class Aenigmatarchaeia; order QMZP01; family QMZT01; genus JAZGEG01. Next base: position 11,352 of record JAZGEG010000044.1, read on the forward strand.
GGGGAATATGCGACTATCCTGATCTCCCTTCCCTCCTTCGATGTCTTTATCATCCCGAGTTTATCGAAGCCTGTTATTGTGTTTTCTGATTCCTTTGCGTTCGGACACACCACAATGCCGTTCGTGTTTTCTTTCACCTTTGTCGTCAGCGTTATCTCAGTCCCCAGCGGTTTCGGATTATTCTCAAGCGGAACGTCAGGCCAGATTATTTGTTTTGGGAAAAAGAGGTTCTCCTTGAAGAACCCCTTCATCCCGAGAACGTCGCCTACTTTTATCTCTTCCTTTTCAGTTACGGTTTCTGTTTCACCGGTCACATCCTCGACAACAAAACCTCTCTCTGTAATATCCTTGACCCTTCCTATGATCGCTACCTCTGAAAAAACCTTCCTTCCCTTGTTTATTGAAACCGCCTCTATCTTTCTGAGAAGCGTTTCCCTTAAAAATTCGAATTTCATGTTGTGTTTTTTGATGAATTCCTCAGAGGAGATTTTCCCTTTTTGGGGCCTGCTCACGACTGATCCTTCGTCCTTCTTTTCGCCGCTCTTGCTCTCAAGAACTTGCATGTAGTTTTCCTCGTTTATTTTTTCAAGCTCCTCCGGAGAGAGCAATATGCCCCTCTTCAGAAACAATCCTATGGTCTCTTTTTTGTTCATACCATTCCTATTTTTTTCAGAAATTTAAATAAACTCCGTGTTAAAAACCTTTTCGATTTTTTCAATAATTTCATTCGAAAGTTCTATCTTTATTTCCCTTGTCCTTCCGTACCTTCCCTTTGAAACAACCTTTGCGTTCACCACCCCGAACATGTCAAGTTCGGATATGAGGTCTGATACCCTTCTCTGGGTCAGGGACTTCAGGTTGTTTTTCCTGCAAATTTCAACGTATATGTCATAAATATCTCCCGTCTGTATTCCTTTGCCTCTGCTCTTCCAGAGCCTTAATATCGCGAGCAAAACGCATTTTGATTGCTGTGGTTGATTACGGACAATCTCGATTGTTTTGTCCCTATCGAGTTTTTTCTCAGCACGGTCAACATGTTCCTCTGAAACCCTGTTGTTTCCCATCCGCTCAGCGATCTCTCCTGCAATCCTCAACAGGTCCAGAGCCTTCCTCGCGTCCCCGTGTTCCTGCGCAGCTAAGGCAGAACACTTCGCTATGACCGATGGTGAAACAACGTCCTGGTTGAAAGCGAACCCGACTCTTTCTGTTAGTATGTCCCTAAGATCGTTCGCATTATACGGCGGGAAAACTATCTCTTCCTCTGAAAGCGAGGATTTAACCCGGGGATCGAGGTGGTTTATGAAAGATATGTTGTTTGATATTCCGACTATCGTGAGTTTCGCGTTCTTGAGCTCTTGGTTGATTCTCGTTAAATTGTAGAGGACGCCGTCACCAATCTTGTTCACAAGCGCGTCTATCTCATCCAGAATGATGATTGTGTTTTGTTCTTTCATGTCCAGTAGTTTGTAGAATTTTTGGTAGAGTTGGTTTGTGGGAAGACCGGTGAACGGGACCTGCTCGCCAAAATTTAATATGAGCTGCGAAAGCAGACGGTATTCTGTATCCGAAACCTTGCTCATCTTGCAGTTTATGTAAATTATCTTGATGTTCTCGTTTCCGTTGTTCTTTGCTGTTTCCAGAAGCTTGGAGGTTGTGTGTCTCGCGCATAAGGATTTCCCTGTTCCTGTTTTGCCGTAAATAAAAAGGTTTGAGGGCCTCTCCCCCCTCAAAACCGGAGCGATGATCATACCAAGCTGGTTTATCTGTTTGTTCCTGTGTGGTATGTTATCCGGGGTGAATTGGATCGAAAGTATGTCCTTCTCTTTGAATATCACTTTATTGTCCACGTATTTTTGGAATATCTGGTTTAAAGAAACTTGAGCCATACCCTCCATATGAAATAGGGGTTTAAATTCTTTTCCCCCTAACACCATGGTTTCTTGTGGAAATATATATAAAATTTTTATTAAAAATAATATAACACTGTTATATTATAAATAATTTATATAATATAATATAATTAATTTTCCAGTGGAAACAGGGGCCATACAGTGTTCACTTCTTTAATTTTTTTGTTGCCCTCTCAATTCTATTCATGGCCTTCTCTATTTTATCATAAGATGTTGCATAGGAACATCTCACATAACCCTCCCCACGCCTCCCAAACTCTGTTCCTGGGACCACGGCAACTCTCGCTTTCTTCAGCAACCACCTGGAAAAGGCGAGGGATTTCATACCAAACTCCTTTATGTTTGGGAAGGTGTAGAATGCCCCCTTAGGCTCCACACACGAGAAACCAGGGATCTCACAAAACCTTTTCAAAATAAATTTCCTCCGCCTGTCGTATTCCTTCCTCATCTTCTCAACATAGGTTTGCGGGCCTTCCAGGGCCTCCACCGCGATAACCTGGGAGATCGTTGGCGCGCAGACACTTGAGTAGATGTGGACCTTTTTCATGGCATTTATAATCTTTTCAGGTCCCGCGGCATATCCTATCCTGAAACCAGGCATGGCGTATGATTTTGAAAACGTTTGTAGCGTGAGAGTTCGTTCCCCCATCCCATTTAACGAGGCAAACGATACGTGCTTCTCCCCCCCGTACACGAGTTTTTCATACGCCTCATCAGCTATCACGAACAGATCGTACTCGTTCACAAAATCAGCGATCACCTCCAGTGTTCTTTTCTTGAACACAACACCCGTGGGGTTTGAGGGAGAATTTAATATCATAACGTTCGTCTTTTCTGGGAGAATCATCTTCTCTGCTTCCTCTACATTGAACTGAAAACCATCCCTTTCATAATGCGGAACACAAAGCGGCATTCCGTTAAGGATTTCAACGGTCGGTCTGTAACCAAGGAACCCCGGGTCCGGTATGATGACGCCTTCACCCGGGTCGATTGTACACATTAAACCAAGCATTATGGCTTCCGTGGAACCTGTCGTCGCTATTATGTTGGCGGGTGAAACGTCAATCCCGTTTTCCCTCTTCAGTTTTCTGGCGACGGCTTCTTTGAACTCGGTCCGTCCTCCGGGAGGCGAATAATGAGTATATCCTTCTTTCAGTTTTTTACACGCGAAATTGATCACGTTTCTGGGTGAATCAAAATCAGGTTCGCCAGGTCCCAGGGATATTATCCCCCCTTTCTCCTCCATAATCTTGATAAGTTCGCCGATAGTTGAAACAGGAAGACATTCCTCCCTTTCCGATATCACCCTACGAACCATAATAATATATTGTATCCTTCAATAATATCTTTATGAGCGAACTTGATTATTTCTTCAACCCAAAAACCGTAGCGGTGATAGGGGCTTCCAGAGACCAGAAGAAGATAGGACATGTGATTTTCAGAAATTTTGTGAAGGGAAAATTCAACGGGAAGGTTTTCCCTGTTAATCCAAAAACAGAAAAATTATTAAATATAAAATGTTACAAATCTGTTTCGAAAATAAAGGAGAAAATAGACCTTGCCGTTGTATCCATACCGGCGCCCGTGGTTCCGGATGTTTTGGAGGAATGCGGGAAAAAGAAAGTAAAAGCATGCATAACGGTTTCCGGTGGCTTTAAAGAAATTGGAAATATTGAGCTGGAAAAGAAGCTGAAGACAATCGCCAAAAAACACAGACTGAGAATAATCGGCCCGAACTGTCTTGGAGTTTTCGACCCATATTCCGGCGTGGATACCATCTTCAACCCGAGATATAAGCTAGAAAGGCCAGGGAAGGGAAGCATCGCTTTTGTTTCCCAATCAGGCGCGACCATGTCTGTTATACTTGATTGGATGGCCCTGAAAGGCTATAAAATTTCCAAGGCCATATCATATGGAAACGGGGTTGATGTTGACGAATCCGACCTTATAGAACACCTGGCTGGAGATGAAAGGACAGAGGTTATATGTCTATACATAGAAGGGGTCAGGGACGGGAGAAAACTGCTCCTCGCGGCAAAGAAGACGTCCCCGAATAAGCCAATAGTTGCCTTGAAAGGGGGAGTGACAGAGGAAGGCAAAAAGGCAACCACTTCTCATACAGGATCACTTGCAGGTGAAGTGGAAATTTACAAGGCAGCATTCAAACAATCAGGAATTGTGGAGGCATACGATCTTGAACAGTTATTTGATTTTGCAAGGGTTCTCTCAACACAGCCACTGCCCAAAGGAAATCGCGTTCAGATAATAACAGACGGTGGCGGTTTTGGTGTTTTAATGTCCGACTGGGTTGTGAAAAACAAAATGAAGATAGCAAAAATGAAAAAAAAGAGTATTGACAGGATAAGAGAAGTAGCGTCACCACATGCCGGTTTGGAGAATTTCATAGATCTGACCGGAGATGCAACAACCAAAATGTATAAGGTCTCGCTGCACTCTGCCATGGAAGATGAAAATGTTGATATGATAGCATTGATAACATTATTCCAGCCACCCATGCTAACACCAGATGTCGTTGAGGTTGTAATCGAAGCTGTAAAAGAGAACAAGAAACCAATAATTGTGATAGCAGCCGGTGGTGATTACACGGAGGTTTTGAAAAGGAGCATGGAGGAGAATGGCGTCCCCTGTTTTTCATACCCGGAGAGGGCCGCGGAGGCCTTAAGGGCGTTGTATGAATATTCAAATATAAAATCAAAAGGAGGATGAGTATGTGGAGGAAAAAAAAGGAAGAGCTGGATGTTTTATTGAAAGAGAAAAGAGTATTCAAACCAACAAAACAGTTCGTTGAGCAGACAAACGTGAAAAAATGGATGGACGAACATGGAATAAAAAATTATGATGAATTGCTGGAGAAAGCGAAAGATACCGAATGGTTTTGGGGGGAGGCTTCGAAGGGTTTGGTTGAGTGGTACGAGCCCTATAAAAAGGTATTGGAATGGAAACCGCCCTGGGTCAAATGGTTCGTGGGAGCGAAGTACAACATAGTTCACGATGCATTGGATAAACACATGAAAACAAAAACGAAAGACAAAATAGCGTACATCTGGGAAGGTGAGCCGGGAGATGTCAGGAAACTGACGTATAAAGAGCTTTATTTTGAAGTTAATAGGCTTGCAAATGCCATGAAAGGACTGGGTCTGAAAAAAGGAGACAGGGTTGGTATTTACATGCCGATGATACCTGAGCTCCCGATAGCCATGCTTGCATGCGCAAAAATTGGCCTGATCCACACAGACATTTTCTCTGGATTTTCCCCACTGGCTTTCAGGGAAAGAATAAACAACGCGGAAGCAAAGCTGGTCATAACCTGCGATAGCTTTTACAGGCGGGGAAAAACAATCCCCCTAAAAGAGGAAACAGATGAAGCCTTATTGAAGGCACCCACAGTTAAAAATGTGATAGTTTTTAGGAGATCGGAAGAAAAGGTTCCATGGAACAATAAAAGAGATCACTGGTGGCATGAGATTCTAGAGAAACAGCCGAAAGAATGCAAAACAGAGATTATGGACGCGAACGATATTTTATATATCCTCTACACATCAGGCACCACGGGAAAGCCGAAAGGCGTCATACATTCACATGGAGGTTACGCGGTCGGGACATCCCTGACCTTGAAATGGGTTTTTGATTTAAAGGAAAATGATATATGGTGGTGCGCTGCTGATATCGGTTGGGTGACAGGGCACAGCTATATTGTTTATGCCCCCCTTATCCTCGGGGTAACTTCCATTATGTATGAGGGAGCTCCGAACCACCCGAAACCAGACAGGTGGTGGGAAATAATAGAGAAATACAAAGTAACGGTTTTCTACACATCCCCGACCAGCATTCGCCTCTTCATGGGTTACGGGGAAGAATATCCAGAAAAATACAATCTAAATTCTTTAAGATTGCTGGGTTCGGTAGGAGAACCGATAAACCCGGAGGCCTGGATGTGGTATCATAAATATATAGGTTTGGGAAGGTGCCAAATAATGGATACCTGGTGGCAGACAGAGACAGGGAGTTTCTGCATATCTCCATTGCCCATAACCTCCCTAAAACCAGGATCAGCAACAAAACCCTTCCCCGGCATTACGGCAGATATTTATGATGAAAGGGGGAGACCAATAAGAAAGGCCGGAGGAAACTTGGTTATGCTCACACCCTGGCCTTCAATGTTCAGGGGGCTGTATAAAGATCCTAAAAGGTATAAAGAAACGTACTGGAAAAGGTTTAATAATATCTACCTAACCGGGGATATGGCAAGGGTAGACGGAGACGGTTACTTTTGGATTCAGGGAAGGTCAGATGATGTTTTGAATGTCGCTGGTCACAGAATAGGCAACTCAGAGATCGAATCTGCCCTGCTCACTAATCATAAAGTTGCAGAGGCAGCCGTTATAGGAAAGCCGCACAAGCTAAAAGGCGAATGTATAGTCGCCTTTGTCGTATTGGATAAAAACATCAAGCCAACTGAGAAGTTAAGGCTAGAATTAAGAGAACACATCGCAGAGCAGATAGGGAAGATAGCAAGACCCGAAGAGATATGGTTCGTCGAGGATCTCCCCAAGACAAGATCCGGTAAAATAATGAGAAGGGTTATCAAGGCAAAGGCGCTGGGGAAGGAAGTCGGGGACATTTCAACGCTGAAAAATCCCGAGGCAGTTGAGGAAATAGGAAAGGCTAAATGATGGTAGACAAATGAAAAGAAAAGTTATTATAATGGGTGCTGCAGGACGTGACTTCCACAACTTCAACGTCTTCTTCAGGGACAATGAAGATTACGAAGTGGTCTGCTTCACAGCAGAACAGATCCCGGACATCTCAGGGAGGAAATACCCGAAAGAGCTATCCGGAAAACTCTACCCTAAAGGCATACCAATACATAATGAAAGGGACCTGCCAAAACTGATAAGAAAACACAGGATAGATATTATCATTCTGGCCTACTCAGATCTTTCATATGAGAACGTTATGAACAAAGCGAGCCTGGTGAATTCGTTAGGAGCGGATTTTGCCCTGATGGGAACTGGAACAACCATGCTGAAATCCAAGAAGCCGGTCATCTCTGTGTGCGCTGTCCGGACAGGCTGCGGCAAATCCCAGACTTCCCGGAAGATCTCAGTTATTCTAAAAGAAATGGGCTACAAGGTCGTGGTTATCCGCCACCCAATGCCCTACGGAGATCTCCGAAAGCAAACCGCCCAACGTTTCGCTGACTACGGGGACCTGTACAGGCATAAATGCACGATCGAGGAGAGGGAAGAATACGAACAGCATATAAAAAACGGATTCGTTGTGTACGCTGGGGTGGATTACGGGAAGATATTGAAAGAGGCGGAAAAGGAGGCGGATATAATACTCTGGGATGGCGGAAATAATGATTTCTCTTTCTACCAAACAGACTTGTATATAGTGATCGCAGACCCACACAGGCCGGGGCACGGAATAAGATACTATCCGGGTGAAACAAACCTCAGGTTAGCTGACGTGGTTGTTATCAACAAGGAGAACACTGCAAAGCAAGAAGACATTAGAATGGTTTCAGAGAACATAAAACAGGTGAACCCTCAGGCTAAAATAATACATGCAAATTCAGAGGTTATGAGTGAGGGACCAGAGAAGATAAAGAACAAGAAGGTTCTGATCGTTGAGGACGGGCCCACCCTGACGCATGGTGAAATGTCCTACGGGGCGGGATGGGTTGCCGCCAAAAAATTCAAAGCGAAGTCGATAGTCAGGCCGGAGAAGTACGCTGTAGGTTCGATCAAGAGAGCTTATGAAAAATACAGGCAAATCAAAGAGGTTCTTCCCGCTCTGGGTTACGGAAAAAAGCAGATCAGAGATCTCGAGAAGACGATAAACAGAACCCCATGCGATCTCGTGATAATCGCAACGCCCATGGACCTCGCAGAACTGATAAAGATAAACAAGCCCTCCGTTTACATCACGTACCATCTGAAGGAAAGGGGGAAGCTCAATTTGAAAACAGTTCTGAAAACATTTGCTAAAAAACAAGGAATATAAAACTTTATGTCAGGTATAAGTTATGGCTAGTATTTTAATCGAACCGTTTGAAGGGGAAGGAATTAACTTATTTTCCGTACAAACACGTTTGGAAAGATACGGGATTGAAATAAGTCACTCAAGCACTAACAGAAATTACATCCAAATCTTTTACACCGGAGATTTGCCTCCAGTTGCCCAAGAATATTTAGAATCATTGAAAAAAGAAAAACGAGCAAAAAAAGTTAGTTACACCAAAACATAAGAAACATTAGACCATCTTCTCTATCTTCTTGACCTCTTCCAAGGGAGAGCAAATCGTCAGTATATCCCCCTCCTTGATCTTGGTCTCTGGTTTTGGTATCAGGATTTTATCCCCCCGATAGATACACGCGATCGTGAAGTCCTTCGAAACATCCACGATCTTTTTATTCGTGAATTTGGAATCTTTACCCACACTTATTTCAAATATCTCACCCTTCCCCCCCGCTATGAGGGTTACCAGCTGCTTCCCCGGCTTTTCCATTGATTTTTTGAAGGCTAGGATAGCAGTTGTTGTGGTGTTGATCAAGTTAGTAATCCCGATCTTTGTGAATATCCCCTCGTTATCAGACTGGTTTATTCTCGCTATGATATTCGGAACGTTAACGCCCTTCGCAAACTCGCAGACCATTAAATTGGTTTTGTCATCCCCGCTCACCGCTACCACAACATCTGCCTTTTCAATATTAGCGTCCTTGAGTATGTTCTTATCCGTTCCGTCTCCATGGAGAACAAGCGCATCCAGCCTTTCAGCGAGTTCTTCGGCAAGCTTTTCGTCCTTTTCAATTACAACTACATCATGTTTCTCCTTCACCAGAAGCTGAGAAAGAGCTTCCCCGATTCTCCCACCACCAACCACGATCACTTTCATGTTATCATTATATACAAGAGTTAATTAATATTTGAGGTTTATCATACTCACCACACAACAATGTTTAGCTTTACCGTTTCCCCTTCAAATATTCCAACCCTCCCTACATCACCTTTCGTTATACCCATCGGAATCATCGGCCCGCAATCAAGCAGCGTTTCACCCGGTTTCGAAAGGTGTATTTTAATGTCATTTGGGAAAAACCCGTGAACGGTTTTTTCGTAAAGGTAAAGATAGTCAACAAGATTTTTGTATTTCTCACCCAGAGTACAATAAGTATTGTTGAAATTCTGAATTTTTACCTGGCTGAATTCAGAATCATCAACAAGGCCGAGGGGAGATTCACCACTCATCAATACTTTAGATATCTGCACAGCCTTACTCTGAAGCCGGCTCTGATAGAATTTGCCCCTGAAATCCGATACGTTCATATTCAAGTAGCTTATAGTGTACAAGACAATTGTGAAGAAAATCAAACCTGCAATAAGGAATTCGAAAATAAATTGACCCTTCATAATTATAGTTTTAGCAAATCAATAAAAATAAATGTTAGTATGTTGAATAATATATTATTATGAAAAAGATTTTAGCATTGTTTACGCTGTCCTTTATACTTTTCAGCTCTGGTTGCACAGTCCC
>JAZGEG010000045.1:0-2390 GCA_036478655.1 Candidatus Aenigmatarchaeota archaeon
GACATCACCAGAATCATTGTTTATAAATGCAACTAATTAGTTGCGCAACGACATATTGCGCAACTCGACAGTAGCGTCGTTGTCTGTATTTTAGAGGAATAGAGCATGAAGAAAACTCAAGAGATAGAGTATTTCAAGAAATGGGGCTTTAAAAATAGGGCTCATTATGAGCGGTACGTGAAGGAAAAGATAGGGGATCTCGAATTTATTGCCCCGCAACTATTTAAAATTTTTCAAGAAAAAGCAACTGGGTGGGCGCAGAAATATTTAAGGAATAGGAAAAAACGCTTTGTTGCAGAGACCATTTCTCCCCCGGGAGACAAGCTGACAAAAGATCCTGAAAGGGTCGTAGAGAAAATCCTTGAATCATGGGAAACATACTCGCAATGGCGGAAACTCCACAAAAAAGAGAAGGGGAAAGAGCCAGAAAAGTATGACCCAAAAGATTTCCTCCGTACCATGACTGATTTAATACGTTTTCGGATTCTGTGTAATTATCTGAGTGATATCAAATGGTTCGACAAGAAAATACGAGATTTCGCTAAAAAATCAAAACACATAAAACTATTGAAAAGGGATGATTACATTGAAACGCCATTCCCGCAACGCAGGGTTGGCCATCGCGCATTACAATATGTCTTTGAATACCTTCATGATACCCGTACAGCCCTTTTCGAAGTTCAGTTGATGACCCAACTTGCGCACGCCTGGGATAAAAAGGACCACCACTTAATCTACAAATACGACCGAATAGACCAGGGTGAGAGGATACCCCTTCACCTCAGAAACCGTATGGCTGCCATGAGTGAGGTCCTTTACGTGGCAGACACCGTATTTGATTCATTACGAAGTGAGATCTCTGAAATTATGGGGGAATAATAAGATATGGATAACGGAACCAATGTAGGTCATCTGGTAACCATTAGGAATACCTCCACAGACAGGAAGGAATTTGTTTTCCTGTTTATAACGGGAGATGAACCCACCGATGCATACAAGAAGGTAATCCAGGGGATTCGGAACCTGCGTTTACCCCCCAAATTAAGGGCCATCACACATATACAAGCCGATACGGTCACGGATTTTTCCAGAATGGAACGGGAACACCCTGAAACCACCGGTAGAAAGATCCACAGGCTTCCTGTCATCTCCTTTTTCGACAGCAAGAACCGGGCATTCAAGAAGAACCTGTTTCTAAACGGCGTAATAAACATCATACAAAAAAACGGCGACTTTTTCCCCGCCAATCGCCTTGCGGCAGTGGCTACCGGTTCAGATTTCTTTGACCGGGAAAGAGAAATCAACACGATTTGGAAACATATCCAAAAAGGCCGGAATGTCTTGCTGCGCGGCCCCAGACGATACGGTAAGACGAGTATGATGAGGGCAATTAAAGACAGTGCCATTGAACAGGGACTTCGACCCGTGATGATTGATCTTGAATCGGTATTCACACCACAAGAATTTGTGGCCAAGATATGGGTTGAAGTTGAGTCACCAAACATAACAGAGACAGAAAAAAACAAGAGGGCCCAAAAAATGGAGGATTCAATAGAGGACCTTTGGCCTGAAGAAGGGGAAAAGGTCTTCAAAAAGATATCAAAAGCCAAGAAAAACCTTCTTTTTCTTCTGGATGAATGTCCTTATATGCTGGATTCTTTTCTTGGTAAGGATGATACGGACAGGGAAGAAATAGACCCTCATAATAAAAAGCAAACGGACCGTTTTATCAAGTGGTTCAGCAAACAGCGGGACCAGTGTAAGAACCGTTGTATTTTTCTCCTTACCGGTTCTGTCAACCTGAAGCCATACTTGAAAGATAATGGCCTGGACAAGAACAGTTTCTCCGATTGCAAGGAGGTAAGGCTTACCCTCTTTGATTCCGAAACCGTTCGTACTTATCTGGAATGCCTTCTTTTGGGGAAAGGAATATTCCTGCCACATGATATGATCCGCGAACTTGTGAGAATGACCACACCTGGCATCCCCTATTTTATCCAGATCGTCATGAACCACGTGGTTTCTCTTTACCGGAAAAACCCACATTTTTCGGTTGAAGACCTCAGAGAGACCTATCAGGAAGAGATAATAGGCCTGGGAGGGAGACGCCAGTTCGATACCTTTGAACGGCATTTCAAGCGTTACGGGAGACGAAAACCTGGCGCCAGTGCCATGCTCGGGAAATTATCCAATGCAGGCGATCACGGTCTTTTAAGGCGAGACCTTGAAAATATTTACAGGGGATCGTCCGGTCTTTCAGGGGCATCGGAATTCGATATCATTTTAGGCTACCTGGAATACGACTTCTATATTGAAAAGATTAAGGGCACTGACAGATACCGGTTCGCAAGCCCTATGCTGAGGGATTACTGGCAAAAGAACCAGAGATA
>JAZGEG010000046.1:0-2779 GCA_036478655.1 Candidatus Aenigmatarchaeota archaeon
AAATGGTACTTAAATATCCTTTACCATCTTCAAAAATAATTCCTTCCGCGACTTTTCGAAGTTCTTTATTTGATTTTCCTTCTCGAGGCGGTCCCTGAGCTTTTTGAAGTTCGGCCGGAACTTTTTGTAGGCGAATATCGCGGAGGCCAGAGCGGATTTTTCATGGGAGTTCATCTTCATCTCCTCTTTCAGGAACTTCAGGATGAGCAGGCGTTTCTTTTTCTTGGTCATGTTCTTCGCAGGGAGGATTAATTTCGCGGAAATTGAAGAGGCAATCTTTTTCAGCTGGGAAGGAGATTTTGAACGATCGGTCGAGAGGACGAGGACGTTCCCGCAATCCGTTATGTGGTTGAGAACCTGGGACTTCTGGGGGTGGACGAGCGTGTCCAGGCAGACTATTCCGCCTTCAAGGTCGAGCAGAGCGATCGAGGTGTGGAGACCGACATCGATCCCACCTATCAGAAGAAGCCTTTCTTTCGAAGTGGGTTTTGTCATTCAAAATTTAATTGAAATGCAAACATTTAAAAGAACATGTAATATCTATTCTAATGGCGATAGAGGCTGTTATCTTCGATTTCGACGGGGTCATATCGGATTCGAAAGAAACGATATTCAAGATATATGAAGCAGTCTGCAAGGAAATGGGGATTGAATTCTACGATTCTATTTCGGACTTCACGAAAAACCTTGATGGAAACTACAAACACTTCTACATCAAACTGGGAATAAAGGAAAAGGATTTTAGCAAAGCGAACAAGATATACAAAAAACATTTCCTGCAGTTAGGTGAAGGGATCGGGATATTCGAGGGTATGGAAGAAGTTCTCGTTGCTTTGAAAAGCAAAGGTTTCAAAATAGGCATATCCTCGAACACCCACGAGTTCATAGTGAGGGCGCTTCTCCAGAGGTTCGGGATTGAAGAGCACGTAGACTTGGTCGTGGGAGGGAAGGACATAAACAAGCTGAAGCCTGATCCCGCCCTAATAAACCTGGTAATGGAAAAAATGGGCGTGGACCCAGAACATACGGCATACATAGGGGACATGGAGGTTGACATGCTTGCGGGAAGGGCAGCGAATGTAGGGAAGCTCATCGCCGTCACTTACGGCTTCCATTCGAAAGAAATGCTCGAAAGGTTCGACCCTGATGCGATGGCTTACACCCCGGAAGAGATTTTGGATAATGTTTGATTTCTTTAAGAAGCTTATGTATAAAAAGTCTTCAAAGTTCCTAATGACGTATGGGAAGCGTATTTGGAGATGACACCGTTAGCCGTATTGTTCAGTAAATTGTGCATCTGATTTAGTGAGGTATATTATTCCTTCTATGAAACCTACAATGGCTGGAATGAAAGTCCAGCAAAAGAGTAAATATAAGATACCCATTCCGGTCTTTCCTAAGTAGAATTTATGAATACCAAATCCGCCGAGGAATATAGCAAGCAAAGCTGCTGCCATTCTATCTCTCTCCCCGTTTGAAGACGCTACTTTTTGCCTTACACCACACTTTGGACAGATTTCCGCTTCTTTGAGGATGATTTTACCACATGAAGAACAATAATTCTCATCGTGCCCCCTTTTCCTCACTTTTTTAGCAGGCATATTATGTAATATATATTTTTGGTTTAAAAGTTTAAGATATTGTACAAAGCCTAATAACCCATGTCCAAAAAGTAATGGCAATATTGGACTTTATGAACAAGCCCCCCGCGAACCGAAGGCTATAAATAATCTTTAGGTTTTCTTCTCTTTCCCAACTTTCTTCGTGAAGTCAACAAGTTTTTTCGCGGTTCCCAAAGGACTGTCTGATTTTTCAACCAGAGAAGCGATGTGAATTCCGTCCGCTCCCGCCTTCACCGTCATTTTTATGTCGTCAAGCGTTTTGCTGGACCCAGCACATATTACGGGGTGACCTACCGCTTTTTTCACAGCCCTGAACATCTCAGGTGAAGAAGGGCCCGGAGCGCCTGAACCCCTCTCGAGGATGGTTATTCTATGCCCTAAAAGTTTACCGGCGAGGGCGTAAGAAACCGCGATATCAGGTTTTTCGTATGGTATGAGCTTTGCTTCCCCCACCCGGCCAACGGTTTCACCCGGCTCGATTATTAAGAGGGAAGTGGGTATCGCTTCTATGCCCATCTTTACGATCATGGATGCGGCGAGGGCGTGAGCCCCGGTTATCCAGTAAGGGTTCTTTGAATTAAGAAGACTCATGAAGTAGAGAGCATCAGCGTATTTTGAAACACCTCCCACATTTCCTGGGAAAAGCATAATGGGTTTGTTGACAGATTCCTTTATACTCTTCATGACGTTGTTGAAATCATCTCCTTCCACTCCCGTTGATCCGCCTATTAGAATTATGTCGGCGTTTGCCTCATTGAAGACCTTTGCGAGCTCGACAGGATCTTTTCCCCTGTCGTTTGTAGGGTCAATCAATCCGAAAAACACCACGCCGTCCTTTTCGATTGTCTCATGGATATACGATTCAACCTTACCTATTTTCATAGTTTTAAATACGGGTAGATATTTATAAATATGCTTTTAGTCACGGGTGCTGCAGGTTTTGTGGGCACGAACATAGTCAAAGAAATCGGCAAAATAAGGGATGACATACGGATTCTCGATATCGATATCGGGAACGCCAAGAAATTGTATCCGAGATACGAGATAGTGAAGGGGGATATCACAAGGAAAGAAACCCTGAAAGGGGCGGGGAAGGACATTGATACCGTTATACACCTGGCCGGGCTGGTTTCTTATTCCAAACCCAGGGAAGTCAT
>JAZGEG010000047.1:0-6848 GCA_036478655.1 Candidatus Aenigmatarchaeota archaeon
CAAACAGAATCACCAGTCGGTCTGACCTCCATCCCCAGATTGGAATACGCGCTTGCGCTGATAGGAATAACCAATAGGGTGAACAAAACAATCAAGGCCAAAAATTCCTTTTGCATCTTCTAACCACCATTAATTATTAATACTTTGCATACTTTTTAGTGGTTAAATTTTTAAGTCTATCGTGTTCTAGAAAAAATTAGAATTAACTACTTCTGGAACTCTTCCCCGTATATCGGGTAGTTTCTCGGGGATTCCGATCCGTAAACGTGCTCTTCGTAGGTTTTTCTCTTGAACCTTCTTCCCGCAACGAAGTAGAGCGCTGTTAGCAAAACAATCACGGATACTGCCCCGAGGCCTATCACCCAGTTGCCTTCCGTGAAGCTTATCAGGCCCGTTATCCCGTTCATGCCCTCTTCCCCCTCTTCGCCTGCAGGGGCAACGTAAAGCCCTATATCCTTTTCAAAGGTTTCGCTGCCTGTTTTGACCTTAACCGTGAATTCATAATTCCCGACATCTTTCGGAACAATGTACATGTAAATCGTTTCCCTCCCGTCAACCTCGATCTCACCCGGGTAGTTCACCCAGTTTTCAGGCAGGCCCTCAACGGAGATGTTGAATTTCGCTGGCTCCGGGCTTTCTATTATTACCTCTAGGGTCTTGCCTGAATTCGCTTCGATATCAAGTGATGTGGAGCTGATCGTAACGCTGGTTGTTATCTCAGGTTCCTTCTCTTCCTCTTCAGGGACGAACACCCGTGGACTCACAGGGAAAAGCGTCATTTCAGTGAATTTCGTGACATGCTCGCTGCATGGCAGATAGCTTTCCACCCTTACTTTATGTGTTCCGACAGAGATGGGGAATTCAAACCTCTTCTCCGCCTTCTCTCCGGCACTAATGTATTTTTTATATTCGTCTTTCAAAGAATCGTCAACGTAAAGCTCCATGGTAAGCGTTCCTGACCTTTCCCCTGTATTCTCAACTTCCATCTCAACCCATCCTTTATCAACTTTCCTCAAATACGAATAATAATCGAATCTGTTCACGGATATTTTACATCCCTCTTCCTCTCCTGCTATGAATTGGCCGCTCACCGAATTGGAGGCCTGGTCGGAGTTGTGCTCTTCATCGTAAACCGTTGCCTTGCACTCAAGAGTGTAGTGTTCATCCACTTTAAGGTTAATAGCTGAAATCGCCTCATCACTCCTGCCGCTGACAGAAATTTTTTCAGTCGTGAACAACTCCCCATTCAAATACCACTTAAACTTGACATACTCCAGGTCCCCGTTCCTGTCGAATGTATCTATCCAGCACTCGAAGTTAACGTAGCTGTTGTAGTCATCTATAAAAATATCAATATCATCTATTTCCGGGTCGTCTCCGTAACCATACCTATCATAACCATTCACGCGTATCATAACAGGATTGCTCCAGTCCGATTCAAGATATTCGTCATCCTTGACCTTCACCCTTGCCTGGTAAGTCCCTTCCATGTCATACGCGTGGTATGTATAGTATGTCTCGCTCGGAAGCCATGCGGATTGCTCCCCGTCTCCGTAATCGAACTTGTACTGCAGGACGTAGCCGTCAGAATCAGATGATCCCACGCCTGAAAAAAGCACCGTTTCGTCCCTATCCACGTAAAATTTGTTCGCGGTGAGGACAGCCACAGGTTTTTTATTAGAGAACGAGTAAGACGAGTAGGAAGGATAATAAGGTGGTTGTCCGGGTTGTTCGGACTGTCCAGGCTGTCTGGGTTGTTCGCCCTCTATAACAACAAGAAGAGAATCCTCGCTGTCTCTCGCTCCGTACGTGTCGTACACATCCGCTTTACATTTTATCCAGTCCCCTGAATACGTGTGACTCGAATCAAGCGTATCGATCGCGAGATCGCTCGATCCCTCCACATACTTTGAAGCGGACCTAACGAGATTTCCGTTCCTTTCCCACTGGAATAAAACATAGTCAAGATTATCATCCGCATCCGTCGCGAAGACGGAACACGTCAAATCTTGCTGAGGGTTGGGGTGTCTTGGGGTTATATCCACGTAGGACACTGTGGGCATAGAATTAGAGGGTGTAGGTCCCACGTGGACAGCATGAGTTTCGAAGGAATACGCTTCTTCGAAATCGTACACTCGAATCTGACAAACAACGTAATCATTCGCATCCGTATACTGCGAACCGAGCGTATCGCTAGTGGAATCTTCCGATCCGTAAACCAATCGCGTGTTCTCTTTCGTTAAAATCCCGTTCACGTACCATTTGAAATCAACATAATCAAGATCCCCGTCAGAATCCGATACGTCCACAGAACATGTCAGATCGTCATACCTTGTCGGATTTTCAGGATCAATAACAACAGAATCGATAACAGGATTACTGTCAGGCAGCGCAAGGGCGCTTGAAAATGAAAGTAAAACTGTAATTACAAAAACCAGCGCCATAACCCGGAGATTCGCGAACAATCTTCTCATATCGACACACCAGTACCCTTAGTATCTTCGTCTCCAGTTCGACAATAATTTGGACACTTTGATTTGTCAGAAACTACAGGATTAAGTTTTTCGTCAAATTCAATTTCAACTCTTTCTCTTTTCAATTGATCAACATACACTTTTACTTCATTTAAAAAATCTGTTTTGGCAGCATTTACTTCCCGTTCTTTTTGGTTTAATAGTAGTTGCTTCATAATAAAGTTCGTAGTATCTGAATCTAACAGATCTATTTTTAGTTCTGATTCAGAACCTGAAAATTCTTTTGCTATATTCAACAATTTTTCATAAAATCTTATTTTAGCTTCATCGATTTCAGGTATATAATCTTTTTTGCAAGGACCAGATCCAACATATCCGCAATCATTACAAATGTTAATCATACCAGCACCTCAGTTTTTCTCCTGCATTAACCACAACATCAGTCTTACCTCGATGTCTTCCAGGTTCCACATGAGATATAAAGGATTCATATTGCATGACACCCATCGGTTTTTTGTTTTTAAGATAGTTTTACTATTTCTAAGTGATAATTTATTAGAACTAGGGTTTATAAAGGTTTCGGTTAGGGGTTCTAACCGTTAAAGTTTTATCTGGTTTATCAATTTCCAGTAATTACCTATGAGTTCATGTAAACTATCTTTGAACTCTATAGACGAACAAAAATCAACGATTATCTTCTTCTTATTGGGTTTGGAAGAGCCTTCCACGAAGAGACCGAAATCTTCTGCTATGACCTGATAATGCCACATTTGAGAATCCGTCTTGCCTTTTTCATGGTTGATTTTAGCGTCGGGAAACAAAGCCTTCACCTTTTTCTTTAACCAATAATCTTCAACCTCCTTACGGCTGTAACCGACCAAGAAATTGTCACTTATTACATGGTAAGGCAATTCCCTTATTCTAAAACCATAACTTCCGTATTTTTTAACAGATTCTTCAGTTGTCCGTACTTGTGGAATACCAGGAAAACGTAAAGATTTAGGTGGACGTTTATGTTGCCATACTTCAGGATTTTGAAAATCTACACCGAAAGCATCGTATGTCCCGATTATTGTTTTGTCAAAAAAAATTCCAATCTCGTCTAAACAAACTCCCGTTCCCTTGTGTTTTTTTAGAACTTCGTTGATTCTGCCATAGCCGTATTCTTCAAGCAGGAATCTGCTTACAGCATCCTGGGACATCGTGTAAAATACTGATTGTTATTTTTATAAACTTGAAGTCTCTAAAATTTTCTATGGTGCAGATGTACGGCCGCAGGGAATTCAGGATTTCGAGAAGCCACAAGAAAAAGGACAAGTACACCAAGAAAAGGCCTCCTGTCAGGAAAGGCCAGATAGTCGAACTCTTCATAAAGGACGTGAGCAGGAAGGGGGACGGGGTCGGGAAGATAGAGGATTTCGCTGTTTTTGTTCCTGGAGCGGAGGAAGGGGAAACAGTAAAGGTGAAAATCACGGAAGTTAAGATGAACTGTGCAGTGGGGAAGATACAGTAAATTTATAAATCTAATAAACTACTTTTAAGTGGTGTATAATAGAGGAAGGATTAACATGCCTGTCAAAGAATTGCCTCCGGAACTTGTCCTCAAACTTAGAAATACTTACACTCATTTAGAGGGGAACGAAAAGGAAGCATATCGCCTATTGGGGAGGTTGAAGAACATCGACCCGAGGAATGGCCCTAAAGCTCCAAGTACTAATACGAACTGGTATGGTTATAGGGTCCGGGAGATGAACGTTTCGAGACAATTCCCTGGAACAGAGCTTGTTTTAAAAAGATGTCATGATTTTACTGCCGAGGAAACAATTAAAGGTATTCTTAAACGTGTTAGGACTCATAATAAAAAATATAACCCCAAGAATTATTCTTTAACAGAACCGAAAGTATATCCTATCGGGGAAAATATCGTTGCTATGTCTAAGATCGAAGGTATATCATTTTATGATTGGTCCTCTATGGGGGGAGATGGAGGAGATAATTTCGACATTGAATATAAGACGCATATTTTAAGAAAATTTGAAAAAGAGGAAATAACTCAAAAAAGAATTTCTAAGGCATCTGAAGAAATACGCACTAATTTTGAAAGTGTAGATTTTGATTATGATGAAGGTGACATTGTGGCAAATATGATAATATATGGCAGGAGAGGCAATAAACTGCTGGTAGTACCCGCGATAGACATGTACTAAAAGAACGCTTCACTCAATTTCTATCCCTGGCTTCTCCGGCATGCCTTGATTGACGTCCCCGGAGCGGAGGAAGGGGAAACAGTAAATGTGAAAATCATCGAGGTCAAGAAGAATTGCGCTACGGGGGAGAAAGTCGGATAATTTTAACTTCTGTCCATTTTGCTATCCCTAAAGAGTAGTATAAAACGATAGCTTTTTATACTCTTAGATCAAAAAATATACCATGTATAATATGAAACAAGGTTTTAGGCGTTTGGCTACGATAGGTACAATAGGTACAATGGCAGTCAAATCATTTTTTGGAGGTTATCGATCCGAGATACCGGTTTATGCTCAGGTTCTTGAGGCATTGAACCCATCCGTAGCGAAGATTTCTGGCATGATTGGAAGGCAGGATGGGAGATACACCAAAATAGAGCCGGGAGGAAAGGTGAGATTTGGTTTTAAAAGACGGCCTCTGAACAGGCAAGGTGAAAATGGAAAGGATCTGCCTGACATGGAAATGAAAATAAGAAATTTGCACAATGGGGATCCGAAATTGATTGAGGTGACAGGGAGTGCTGACAATGGGGAAACGGAAAGGAGCTCCAAACTTCCATTTCAATATTCCCCTTCTTCTGCGGATGGGGAAACAGTCCAATTTTTCATTCCTCGGGGGTATAAGTGGATGAACGAATTCATACTGGAAAATACAGGGAAAAGTATCGTGGAAGTGGATTGTGTCGAGGCATATGATTCGATCGATCCGATCAGAAATAAAGCCGGGGATAAACACACTGAAATTCCAGATAATTCAACAGAAGGAGAAGATGTTTTTAGATTTCCAAGCCAAGTTTTTGGGTGTCCAAATAAGTTTGTTGACAACCCAGACGATTCAACCGGTAAAGTTGATGGGGTGTTCACTCGCATTAAATATCGCGGTGGAATTACTTATTTTTGGGATAAAGCTTTCGGTAACGGTCCTGGACATGATTTAAAAATATACGGAAAGGGGTTAACAGGCGGTACCCATAGTTACGGGGTTTTCGCATGGGGGCTAGATAAAGACGGGAAACCAGCTCGTGTATTTTTAGGCCGAGGAGGAACGCCTCCTGAAGGTCAAAAATATATCTCATTTGATTTGGGACCTTTAAGAGAAGCAAACATGATAGAAATTGACTTATTGGATGAGGGTATGACGGGTCAGAGGAATTTTGAAGCTCATAGTGGGGAGCTACCAATACTTGGGATAGATGCTTTGGAAGCGGTTCATCCTGGTGGTGGTCTGTACCCAATAGATTTTTAAGCTTTTTACTGAACCTCAATCCCAGGTTTCCCAGGTATCGCTTTCATGGCTTTGTCGCTCTTTGAGTCCTCTGCCTTTTGGATTTCGATTTCGCAATTGAATTCTTTTTCAAGGAAATTCTTCGCTTCCGAAAGTGAAGAGAATTCGTTGTCCTGGTCCATCACTAAGGACGGGAGCTTGGAAGGATCTTTCATAACGGCAGGGACGATCTTGGAGATTTCCATTCCGTGCTTCTTGTCCATGACCTTCTTCATTATTTTTTTCACGTCCCTTGTTTTTTCGATCTCCTTCTTGAGCTTTTTGAAAAAAGCGTATTTCCACTTAGGGGAAACGAAAAGGCGGATCCTTTTAGGTTTGAACTTAACGAGCTTCAGGACGTTTCTTATATCTTCTGTTGTCCTGTCCGCAAGTTCCTCGTAAGCCAGGAGTTTCTCGTTTATCAGTTTTTTGTCATATTCAGGCCAGTTTTCCATGGAGACTAACCCTTTATTCCCGAGCTTGTTCCACATTTCCTCGCTTAGGTGGGGAATAATCGGGTTGAGCATTTTCACGTATTTTTCCGCTATCAGATCACAGACCACCCGAACTTCATCTTCATTCGCTCTTCTTTTCAGCTTCTTTATCCAGGAGGGAATTGCATGTATCACTATGTTTCCATAATCCCTCAGTCTCATTTCATCAAGGGCCTCGCCCACTTCTTTAAGCGAATTTTCGAACTTCGAGGTGAATGCCTTGCCTGCTGGACCCATTTTACCCTTCTTCCTTTTCCTGGTGACCTCGGAGAGGAGATTATAAAGATTCGACAAATTCCTCTGCATATTCTCCGCTTCATTCGCTTTCCAGTCGAACGTTCCGTCAAGCGTTGTGGTTGTCGAGATGTAC
>JAZGEG010000048.1:0-16655 GCA_036478655.1 Candidatus Aenigmatarchaeota archaeon
TTGTTTTTATATTTTTATAATATCTATTACAATATAGAAACATTTATATGCAGCCCCATCCAAGTAAATATTATGGGTTCTTTGCATATTTTTGAGGAAAAAATTGTTACTTTATTGAAAAGGGAACCGCAGTCTGTTTCTCAGCTCGCAAAGAAACTCAACATGAGAAGGGACTTTCTTGCCGGTTACCTCGAGTCAATGAAGGACAGGGGATTGCTCAGATTAATTAAGATCGGCAAATCTCATGTTTATTTGCCTTTTAGTGGAGGACTGAATGGATAAAAAAGATTCGATCAGAAATGGAATTGGGTTGGTTATTGTATCAATAACCTTGCTATCTTTTTTGATATCCTTTGTTATGGCGCAGAGTGAGTTATTCGGTTACGTGAAGAACACCGAAGGGAGTGTCAGTCTGCAGAACGTGAACATCACGATAATCAATGCCAGTACAGGAGCTGTTGTTGAATCGAACCTGACCGGCACCAGCGGGTATTACATCTTCAATAACCTTCCTTCTGATACGTACAACATAACGTTCAAGAAGTCAGGATATCTTGACAAGGAGTTCAACAACTACGTGTTCGGTGGCAGTGGAAGTTTGAACACGACTCTTTACAAGGACGGCTACGGGGCATACATAGTAAGGGTTCTGGACTACGAGAACAGCATGCCCATAGAGAATGCCACTGTTAACATAAGCTGGGGAACGGGGTCATGCCCTGGTCCGTCATGCGTTGTCGGCTCCACGGACGGGAACGGGAACATTATCAAAGAGATACCGGCGAACCAGACTGGAGGACCAAATTACGAGCATGATTTCTACGTCCATGCAGAGGGCTATTCTGATAACAACAGCGTGAAGTCAAGCGTTTACGAGGGAAACAACGTGAGTGTGACAATATATTTGAAGGGTTTGTGCGATATTTACGGATATGTCGAGGATAAATACAGGGCACCGGGATTTGAAAAGCTCTCGAACGATTTCATAGAACTCCTGGATCAGAATAACCAAACAAAACTGAATTTCAGCGATGCCCATTTCTACAACACAACAAGCGCTTCAAACGGATATTATAAAATTTATTACCCCACCACCCTGGAGGGGACGGCCTCATGTAAAGCTTACGTGCATTCGACCAAAACCAATTACAAGGAATTTTACGAATTGCGCAGTCCGGGTGTGAGTTACCTATTAATAGAGATGGAAGGCGATTCGAAAGTAAACGGGAGTGTTTACGATCAATATGCAAATATTCCTGTGGATGACGCGAACGTCAACCTTTCGAATACCACCAGCGATGTTGTTTACATACTTTCAACAAATTCAAACGGGTTGTTTGAGGCTTGGGTTGACGGGGGGGAAGCGCACACACTGAAGGTTTCAAAGGATGGGTACGAACTTCACATAAATACAACGCAGTACACCGGTAGCATGGATTACAAAAGAATCAACATAACCGGGAAGGCCGTTGTCTACGGTTATGTTGCGGATTTCCAGAATGAAGACATAAAGTTATCGAATGTCAGCATTTACTTTGATGCGCAAAATAACGACACGGCCTATTCCCTGGAAACGGATTCAGGCGGTTACTTTTCCCTGAACGTGAGCTCCGCGCTTACATACGATCTGAATTTTTCAAAAAACGGTTACTATACCAACGCCAGTTTTACGAGCAAGGTTTTCAGCGATTCCATTCCGAATAATCTGGGTACGGTTTTCCTGAAAGGGGGTAAAAACGTTTCCGGATATGTTTCGGATTGCGAAAGCAACCTTCAGCTTACCGGCAGCAAGATACCGCAGGTTACTGTAAACCTCACAGCGGACAACGGGAACAGCTATGAGATTTTCAGCAATTCAGGGGGGTATTACGATTTTTGGGTACCTTCAACCATCACCCTTTACAACCTTACATTCGAACACACGAACTACAGGGACAAGGTCATAACTGAAAGCGATGGTCATAACGTTTGTATGAATGGTGAGGTTCTGGTAATTGGGCATGTGGTAGACAAGTACGCCATAGAGGCCAAGAATGACCTTGAAAACGCCGTTGTTTCGATTTACGGTCCGGACAACAATAAGTATTATGAGAAGAACACGAACAGCATTGGGAACTTCTCACTCTACGTAGGCTACCTCACACAATACGAAAACTACAGCGTGGAGATAAACAAGAGTGGTTTCCACGGTTACAACAGCGGTACAATTTCAAAAAACGGTGGTGTTGAGACCAAAAATCTGGACCCTGTGGAACTAACCGGAAAGACTACCGTAAACGTCACGGTTTATGATGATTTCAATAGCTTGCCTATAAACAACAGCGAAGTGCGTATATTTTTGGAGGAGGATGGGTATATAGATTATTACTACAGGGAATTCACGGGTTCTGATGGAAATTACCTCACCTATATAAAGGAAAGGGGCATTTCTCCGGAGAGGTACAAGGTTTTTATCAGCAAGGACGGATACTCTGCGGTTACACTCGGTCCGTATTCCGTGAGTGCAAACATGACCACATACCTGTACGCAGCAACAACCGTTTACGTGAGAGACAATTACGCAAAACCAGACTTTGAAAAGGCGGAAATGGCAGATGTGATATTATACTACAACTTCACCACAAACGGGACGTATGCCATAAACGAAACCGTCGCTTACCTAAACTCTACCTGTAACAGTTCGTACTATACCGGGTTGAACGTCAGCATGGTCTGCACAGATTGCGGGTATTCATATTCCGAAACCAATTCAACAAATACCAGTATAAACAACGGAACCGCTCAGTTCAGAAGGATTTATGTGGGAAACTACACGGCGACCGTAAACGGAAGCGATGTAGGCTGTGGTGTTTACGGCTGGGATGTTGAGATAAACAGCAGTTTTGCGGGCTCGACATTCACGATAGCTGACCTGAACGTTGGCGTGACAAAAGCGAATGTTATGGTCGTTCTTTACAATGAGAGTATGGGAGGAAACAGTCCAATAAGCAACGCCGTTATAAGTGTTTTGAATAGAGGAAGTGTTAACTGCACAACCGGTAGTAATGGGATATGTACTTTGAATTACGTGCCCTCAGGGGGAAACGTAACGATAAAGGCAGAACACAGCTACTACAAAACAAACTCCACAAATTATACCATACAAGCGGCGAATATATCTGATTATCTGAACAACCTCACGTCAAATCCGATATTCATGACTCCGTACCCGGGAAATCTTTCCGTAAGGGTCAAGAACAGCACAAACGATTATCTGCAGGATATAAATGTCACTGTTTCCAATTCTACAGCTTCTCTCTCGGGAAAAACCGACAGCAGCGGGTATGCGAACTTCACAGAACTTACAGGATTTTATAACGTAACTGTTAACGGGAGTCTGGAGGGGTATGATATTGAAGAAACAAATAATTACTTCGTGGGACCGAACGTAACGAGTACTTTAGAGGTTTCCTTGGACCCGGTAACACTTCTGGTTCATGTTGCAGCAGGCGGGAGTGATATAGAAAATGCCAACGTGACGCTCTGGAATCTCACGAGCGGAAATGTCGCCGAGAGCGCAACGAACGGTAATCTGACAGCGCTCACAAACAGCAGCGGGGATGTTCTGTTCGGGAGGGTCATACCCGGTAGATACAACCTCACGATAAACGCCACAGGAGATGGGTATAATTTCTATTCGGAAGTCATAAACGTAACCGCGGGTTCCAATTCCAAAAGCGTTGATTTGAATGACACTGAAAAACCGAAGTACAGCAATGTGGGTTCGGATTCAGCTAGCGTTGCTGAGGGGACAGATGTGGAAGTTTATTCGTTCTGGACTGATAACAGCGGACTCGACAGTGCAATTCTATACACGAACATAACAGGGACATGGGGGGTTTACGGGATTAATGATAGTTTAACCGGAAACGAAAGCTGGGCGAACTTCACTGTGGATACAACGGATTATGGAGGAGAAACTGTGTGGTGGTATATATGGGCGAATGATACACTGGGCAATTTCAATGAAACCACAAACAATACTTTCAGCGTAACCTCTCTTTTCACAGTAAGTTTCGAAACCCCCACCCCTACAAATGGAACAAAGAGGGATAAAAACTGGGTTTTCGTTAACGCGAGCTCCACCAAAACACCAGACACCTGCATCCTCAACTGGACAACGGTGGGTGGGAGTTCTGCGAATCACACCATGACCAAATCCGGGAATGTATGCTATAAGAACATGACAGGCCTCTGGAACGCAAACTACACCTACAAGGTATTTGTAAATATCAGCACCGGTGAATCGAACGTCTCTGAAACAAGGGAGGTTGAGGTGTCTGCTAAAATAAACTTTATGATTTTTGTCAATGACACCGGGGGGAATTATGCCCAAAGGGATGGAAGCAGCAACGGGGTCCAACTCAACATCTCGAACTCTACCGGGTATTCCAGTGCAAGCGAAACGAATGAGAACGGGAATGTGACCTTCTCTGTTTGGCCGGGAACATATAACCTAACAGCGAACGGGACACTCCAAGGATACGGAATTAACGAAACGTTTGATTTTGTTGTCAATAATTCAGACAATAAAACCACTTTGATTGTTAACATCACATGGCTCAGGTTTAATGTCACCAATTCCACCGGGGATCCGCAGGGAAGTCTTGTTGTTACCGTCTATGAATCAGATAACAGCACCATTGCAAAGAATGCCACAGGCGATAATTTACAGAAGTCCACGGATTCCAATGGTTTCGCGGTATTCAACAGGGTGCTGCCATGCTCTGATTGCAACATGACTGTAGGTACTGGTGCCACTAAAACTGCAAACTCTACACGCTTCAGCATAAGCGCGGGCCAGAACCTGACAGTTCATATAGACCCTCCATCAGCTGGCTCGGGTCTTGAACTTATGACTGTTAAGATTAATGTCACTGTTGACGGTGTGGCCAACAGCGATCTTGATAACATAACAGTCACGCTTTCGAACACCACTGATTCCCATTCAAACGAGACAGTTGATGGTGTTGCGACAATTCACATGCCTGGAGGGTACTGGAACGTGACGATCGATGGTTCTGCCGTGGGGTTTGGGGTAGCCTATGATTACGATGTGGCGCTGGGGAAGATCGTGGCCAACAGCGGAACGACAAATACAGAAGGATATGCCAGTCTCCAGATAGCCGGAAGCGTAAAGTATTACCTGAGGGTTGAGAAGTTTGGTTATAGAAAGTATGATGATATGGAAAACGGAACAGATAGGCTAGGACAGCAATCCATTTACGTTAATCTGAGTGGGATATCGACCTTGAGCGGAACTGTATACGACAAGTATTTCTTGGGAGTGGATAATGAAACGATAGATAACGCCATTGTAAATTTCTATATGGCGACTGACTGCGGGAGTCTGGAAGGCAGCAATTTGAGGTACGGGATAGTCACGGATGAAAACGGGACCTACGTTTTAAATGTCAGCAACAAACAGACTGATGAGAATGCATCTCAGAGCTATTGTCTAAAGGTCACCGCAGACGGGTATGAGGAAAACATAACGGGCACGTACTATTTCGAGCCTGGTTCCACGAATCTTAACATCACCATGGTAGGGGACAAAAACATCTCTGGTCATGTTAAGGATATGATAACTGAATTGCCCTTAAACAACACCAATGTTAAGGTATATACGGGTGAGGGCGTGACCAGACTCGCCTACACGGAAACCACAGACGGGGATGGCTACTTTATCACGTATGTCAGCAGTAGATCAAAATACCTTAATTATTCTGTGAACTTCACAAGGATAAACTACTATGACATTGGGGCAACCGTGTACCCTATACCGAATTATAAAAATTACTACATGAGGCCTGGAGGGACGACTCTCATGACGGTGAACGTTACGTCTAATCTGGGAGAGTCATTGACGAATTCATCGGAAATAACATGGAACGTTTCCAGCACTGAATACGGGATCGAGATCGAAAAACCATACTGCGTTAGTCTGATAACCAACACGATAAGCTGCTGGGTATATGACAACACGGGATATCTGAAATCGAATGCGACATTTTTGGGATACGGTTACAACAACAGTTATGTGGAAAACCCGAATCAAACTTTTGCTATACTTTTGAACGTAACCGTTCTCAACATAACGACCAAGAGTGATTCGGATGATCTTCTGGACAACATGACTATAATCCTGAACGGCTCGTTATACCAGAATGTCACGAAGAACGGTTCAGCTTTGTTCAGCAAGATCCTGACCAAATCCTACAACATAACATTTTCTGGCAACATGACCGAGGTGTATTTCTTAAACAGGACCAACACGGGGACGATAGTCGTAACCGAGGCTATGTCGGGGACTGTTAATAACATCTTATACGTTTTCAACGAAACGAGCGCCGCCGTAAACGTTTCAAATGAAACCTATGATGCTATATCAGGCATCAACATCACCATACAAAACCAGAGCGTTGCAACACATCAAAACGAAACAGACGCTAACGGCAAAGCCTTTTTCAAGGGGATAAAACCAGCGAGCAACTACACCGTTGTGTTCAATAAGACCGAACTTTACGCACTAGGATACATCCCTGTCAACGGGACCATAAACGTGACGGCAGGAGAAGATAATGACACCACCAACAATATAAACATTATCTTGGAAGATGTGAATCTCATACTGAACGTAACGAATGAGACTGGTAATGCAGTGAATGCGAATGTGACCGTTTACTTCAACGGTTCTGTTGCAAAAAACGGCTACAACGCATCTTTGAACGGAAGCCTCTCTTCCGGCGTAATATCCTTTACGAACGTAAAGCCAACAGAAGACTACCTGGGAGAAAACTACACCGTGGTTATTGATGCGAACAGTACTGGATACGGGATAAGGAGGTTGTCCTTAAACATAACACTGAACAACACAGAGAACTACATAGAAAAGAACTTCGGTGCAATGGCCCTGAACGTTTCTGTTTTCAACGAAAGCGGGGACAATATAGAGTACAACGTCACTGTCAGTATTTTGAATGGTGGGGCTCTGCAGTACAACTCTTCAAACGACCCGTTGAATGAAACTTTCACTTCAAACAAAAACTCAACGAGATTCACCCATCTATTCGTCATCGAAAATTACACGGTCAATGCAACCTCGGTCTACTACTTCAACAGCTCCTATGATTTCGACGTCGGGAACGAGTCAGTTAGCCCGGGAAGCGTGACTTTCTCATTGATTGCAAGGAAGCTTTACGTTTTCGTAAAAAACAACAGCGGAGAAGATCTTGAAGAAAGTGTGAACATTAGCATTGTCAACGCCAGCACAGGGGCTCAAGTAACAGGAACCAATGGTTCGGCAATACCCGATAGGATTGATATTGTCAACTCCACATTCTTCGAATACATACCGGGTGGAAATTTCAACATCAGCATAAACTCGTCTATGTATTTTAAGCCGGCAGATTACACGTTCTCCAGTGATAACATAACACTCAACAATCTGAGGAACGTCAGCTTCTCCCTGCTGGGGAGGTCAATAATGGTCATCTTGAGAAATGAAAGCAGCGATGTCCTGGAAGAAGGTGCGAACGTGAGCATAATAAACAAGACCAATGGCAGTGTTATTTCCAAACTGGGCGGCGGGTTCTTGAACGCAACAGGCATTCAAGACAACACCACGTTCACGAACATACCGGACGGAAGCTTCTACATAAACGCCAGGACCGACCTTTACTTCACAAGGAACGTCAGCTTCGATACGTCTCAAATAAGCCAGGGGGACGACAACGTCTCGATAAGTCTTTACAAGAGGAGTGTGGATGTCTATCTTTACGATCTTTTAGGGAGCAGTGTAAATGAAACTCTTACCGTTGAAATTTTGAACAGCAGCAATGATGTGGCGCTGAATTTGAGCAGCGACTATCTGAACGGGACCGCGGCCACAGGCTCGATAACGTTTTACGGAATTCCTGATGAAATTTTAAACATAAACGCCAGCAATGAGAACTACACGTTGCCAGGTGTTTATAATTTCAGCGGTGTTGATTACGCGGGGCTGGAAATTAACCTCAGTCTTCGCATGAAGGGCTTTGCGTACTTCAACGTGAGCGTGAACTCAACGGACGGTCCAGTTGAGAGCGCGTATATCACTGTTTATTACAACGACACGAATCTGACCGGATCTGCGTATACAAATGCCCAAGGATTAGCGATGGTTGATGTTAACATAAGCGAATACAGCAACAAGTTAAACGTCACTGCCTACACTTATTACGGTTCGCCTATGTACAACAGGAGCGGTCCGTATTCGCTTAGTGAAGGCGAAATACAGTATGTTGGTTTCACTTTCGACCTGTGCGGAGATAACAAGAAGAATGGAAATGAGTCTTGTGACGGAAGCGACTTTGGGGGCCTGACATGTGGAAGTTATGGTTACAATTCCGGTTCTCTGTCATGTAACTCCACTTGTAATGAGATAAGCTCGAGCGGCTGTTCTAACACCGGAGGTGGCGGACCAGGTGGAGGGGGTTATTCGCCACCCACAATTTCACCCCCCGTGACATGTTCAGAAGACTGGGAATGCCATGATTGGGGTGAATGCGGTAAGAGCGGTTCGCAAACACGCAGTTGCGTGGATTTGAATTCCTGCGGGACGACGAGGAACAAGCCTGAAACTACGAAATCGTGCACATACCTTCCTGACTTTTATGCAGAATACGAAACAATTTCGATCAACGCGAGCGAGTGCAAGTACATGGAAGTGAAAATTTCCAATAACGGTACGGTCTCTTTAAAGAATATTGCGATATCCGGAACCGCTGATTGTTGCACGATAACCCCATCCTCAACAGGCAAGATATCTCCGCAAAAGGAGGGGAAAGCAAAAGTCAAAATATGTGTTGGGAAAGAAGAGAAAAAGGGAAGTAAAGATATAAGCATACTCATATCTTCCGATAAAATCGAGAAGTGGTTTTCGGCTAAGATTGATGTTGAAATGGATTACCCAGAAGTGCTTGTTGGGAAGGCAGATGATCTGATTAGCACTGTTGAAAAACTCAAGAATAATATGAGCACGGGAGAATACGCAAAAATGATCAGTGATTTAAACAGGGTTATCGAACTTGCGAATAAAGGCATGGTTGATGATGCTGAAAAACTTCTTCAAGACACAACAAGGGTAATAGAGATGGGAGGATTTGGAAAGTTCATATGGCCAGATTATTTGACCTATGTGATCATCTCGGTGATAGTGACGGTAGGCGCTGGCGGAGGGTTATTTTACATGAGGAAAAGGCTAAAGACAGGAAAGTTAATCCCGGTGAGCATTCCGAGCATTCCGAGCATTCCTTCCGTAGATGATATAGAGAGAAACATCAATATGATTAAAAACAAGATTTCGGAAATGGGAAGACTCGAATTGGATGAGGATGAAATGGAATACTGCAAAAAGATAAAATCGATTCTAGAACAAATTGAAGGAGCCGTGAAAGGCGGTAAATTCCATGAAATCAAAAAATACGTAAACGATGTAGAACTCATGATTGGAACACTTGAATCCAGACTGGTAAGCAGGGGTTTAATGGGCGACACGGGAAGATTCAAGTAGTTTAAATTTTTCGTGTGGTTATTTTTTATTTATGAAAAATGAAAACTTATTACATTTGTTTACAAGAAATTAATGAGAAGTTGGAACCATGATAGGCACGATAAAGATACCAGAGCAGAGGAAGGGTGTGTTAATAGGCAAAGGGGGGTCTGTCAAGGAGGAACTTGAAAACAAAACACGAACGAAAATAAGTATAGATGACGGTGTGGAAATAGAGGGTGAACCTCTCGATGTGATGAAGGCGAAAGAGATAGTCAAAGCGATGGGGAGAGGGTTTTCCCCTGAAATGGCCTTTAAACTCTTAAACGATGATTTCAGATTGGTTATCATAAGCCTTGGCCAGGAAACCGATAAGAAGATGAAAAGGATATTTTCAAGGATAATAGGAAGAAATGGCAGGTGCAAGAAAAAAATAGAAATGCGCACGAAAACTGATATCTGCATATACGGGAAAACGGTCTCGATAATAGGGAACTGGGAAGATGCGGGGAAAGCGAGTGATGTGATAGGATTGCTGATAGAGGGGAAGCCCCATTCCTATGTTTACAAATACCTGGAGGAAATTGCATGAGAGCGGAAGATTTCGCTAGACAGCAGAGGGAGATTTCGATATCCGAATTCTTCGAGAAGAACCGCCATTTGCTGGGGTATGACAGCAAGGTCAAGGCCCTGCTCATGATAGTGAAGGAAGGGGTGGACAACGCCCTGGACGCCACGGAGGAGGCGGGGATTCTTCCCGATATATACGTAAAAGTGAAGGGGATCGAAAATGAGAGGTACGAAATCATCATAAAGGATAACGGTCCCGGTATAGTGAAGAACCAGATACCGAGGATTTTCGGAAAACTCCTTTACGGCTCGAAGTTCCACAGGCTGAAACAGAACAGGGGACAGCAGGGTATAGGGGTTTCAGCCGCTACGCTTTACACGCAGCTAACAACCGGGGAGCCCCTTGAAATAGTGAGCTCAACCGGGGACGGAAAGATTCACAAATACAAGATAAAGATTAATGTCCGGAAGAACGAGCCCCTGATAATCGAAAGCGGCGTTGAGGAAGGGATTGAATGGAGGGGCGTTCAGCTAAGGTTCTTAACAGAGGGTGTGTACAGGGAGTACAGGCAGTCCATACCCGAATACATAAAGCAAACCGCGATCTCGAACCCTCACGCCCACATAATTTTCGATTCTCCTAGCGGGAGGTTGGAGTTCAAGAGAGGGGTTGAATCCCTTCCGAAATCCCCGAAAGAGATCAGGCCTCATCTTCACGGAGTGGAACTGGGGGTTTTAACGAGGATGCTCAGGGAAACGAAAGCGAGGACCCTCGTTAGTTTCCTTACCTCTGAGTTCACAAAGATCGGGAGGAAGACCGCGAAGGATATATGTTCGAAAGCTGAAATTGACGAAAACAGGAAGCCGAAGGGGATCAAGGATGATGATGCCCGAAGGCTCATAGAGATCGTGAAG
The DNA here is from genome assembly GCA_036478655.1 of Candidatus Aenigmatarchaeota archaeon. GTDB lineage: Archaea > Aenigmatarchaeota > Aenigmatarchaeia > QMZP01 > QMZT01 > JAZGEG01. Next base: position 11,057 of record JAZGEG010000048.1, read on the forward strand.
GGCCAGAAGCTCATGAAACCGCCAACCGATTGCCTTTCCCCTTTGGGTAATGAAATGGTGAAGGAAGGACTGAAAAAGGAGATGAATCCTGAATGGACGGAGTCCATCACGAGACCTCCAGAGGTTTACAGGGGCTGGCCGTTTCAAGTCGAGGTGGGACTCGCTTATGGAGGCTCGATAGAGTCCCCGAAAGTAATGAGATTCGCGAACCGCGTTCCCCTGCTCTACCAGCAGGGAGACTGCGCGATAACGAAGGCGATCACGGGAATTGAGTGGAAGAGATATGGTTTTAACGGGAAGGGGATTCCTGAAGAGCCGCTAGCAATATTCGTTCACCTGGTTTCTGTGTGGGTCCCGTTCACCTCCGAATCCAAGGAGGCGATCGCTTCATATCCCGTGATAATAAAGGAGATAAAGCTCGCCCTTCAGGAGTGTGCCCGAAAACTCGCACTTTACCTTTCCGGGAAGAGGAGGCACGAATTCCACAGGCACAGGATCAGGACATTCGAGAAGTACGCGGAGGAGACGATCAATGCCCTATCCGAACTGACAGAGGAGGAAAAGGAAAGTATTAAAAGGGAATTTCTTGAGCTCATAAATTCAAATAACAATAAAATAATGGAGGAGGAGAATGGAGGAGAAAAAGAAGCTGAAGCATCTGGGGAAGAGCGTGATGAACCAGGTAGAGAAGAAGGAGAGCCCGAAGATCGAGCTCCCCGTCAGGTCACTCTCGAACGTTTACTTCGACGAGAAGAACGGCCTGATACAGATGGGGGATAAGACCAGCCAGAGGCATTATCTTAACGTGGCGCACACGAAGAAATTCATGCAGACCCTGCTCGTTGCGGCCGAGTGCAAGAAGATAATGAGCCAGAACGTGACGACCTCGATCAGGGACTTGTATTACGCGTTAAAGCGCACGATACCCCAAACCAAGGAGAACACGTTTGACAATCAAGATGAGAGCGACCCGATAATAGAGGACGTGGAGGCCATGCTCAACACCCTGAGGGAGAAGCTCCATTTGAAGGCGGACAGGAAAGGCTACATGGCAGGAAGAGTCGTTCTAAACGATGTGGGTGACCGTATAAACTGCGCGAAGATGGGCAGCGGGGGCTGGGCCATCCCGAGCGATGTGGAAGAGGAGATAATAAAATTCGATGATGTTAAAGCGGACTACATACTCGTGATTGAGAAGGACGCCGTCTGGCAAAGGCTCAACGAGGACAGGTTCTGGCAAAAGAACAACTGCATAATAATCACCGGGAAGGGCCAGCCTGCAAGAGGCGCCCGACGCCTAGTCAACAGGCTGCACAAGGAATTCCGCTTGCCTGTCTATGTCCTCACGGACAGCGATCCTTGGGGGTATTACATATACTCCGTTATCAAGCAGGGCTCGATCAACCTTTCGTTCCTTTCAGACAGGCTGGGAACCCCAGACGCGAAATTCGTCGGGCTCACGACGATGGACGTTGAGAAATTCTCCATCCCAAAGAATGTGACAATCAATCTCAACAAGGGTGATGAGAAGCGGATAAAGGAAATGAGAAATTACGTCTGGTTCAAGCCCAAGCCGTGGCAGAACGAGCTGAAACATATGCTGAAGGTTGGGTACAAGCTCGAGCTTGAGGCCCTGTCCTCGAAAGGGATAAAATTCATCTCCCAGAAATACCTACCGGAGAAGATCAAGAACCAGGATTTCCTGCCTTAAACAGAATACCTTTTCCATGTTTTTTCTGCGTCATCCGTAACACCGCCTGCATCAAGTACTTTCAAATTCTCCCTCATTTTACTCTCTCTAAAGTACTCCATGCTGACCGTGTCTTTCTTTTTTCTTTCCTTTATTTCACCCAGTATAGAAAATATTGGCTTGAATACCGGCTTAATTACACACCTGTATCCGGCTACTAATAACAAGGGGGCAAAAATAGGTGGAATGGTTGCATCAGTAATAGGATAATCGCTTTTCAACTGGTTTTCATAACTCTTCGATTGCTGACCGAGCGATGTGACCAATTTTTCAGCTTTATGATTCATAAAGCAAATCACTTTATCATTAATTGTCCATAACATTTATAAAATTATTTTTGAGTAGCCAACGGCAAAAATCTCGAATGAGCAGTTATAAGCACCCCGAAAAATCTTTTTATTTCTGCTGGCGTGTAAATTCTATTATTGTCCCGGTAGCTCAGTGGTAGAGCGCTCGGCTGTTAACCGAAAGGTCGCAGGTTCAAATCCTGCCCGGGACGTTAACCTTTTTGAATCTTTATTTCAATATCATAACATGGAACTTCTTGAAGCTGTTAACAAACACTGTGATATAAGGAGGATGAAGAAAAACTGCAACTTCAGGGACTGCGGGAAAAAGCCCGGGAAGGAGATGTTAATTTTCCAGATAAATATGGACACTAGAACGAAAAAGGACATAATCTCGATATATCTGTGTTCTGACCATTTCACGGAGATGGAGAAACTGCTCGAAGGGGTGGTGAACAGGTTCAGGGAAGGGAAGAGGTACGTTATCAAGGGGTTTGACAGAGGGTTCGTGACGTATTGATTTATAAATTTTAGTACAAAATTTTTATTATGGTGTATGATGTAATAAAACCATTGTCTGATTATATTTCAGCTAATCCCAAAACCGCGACAGACATTTTTCAAGGCTTTTTAATTGTTACGTATATTGGTGGTTTGACATTGGGAGGCAAATGGGTTGTTTCCAGAGCTTACAAAAAACTTCAAAGACAGAGGGCACATGAAGAATATGTGGAAATTACAGGATCTGAGCCACCAACGAGTACGAACACTTCTGAAGTAATAGGTACTAGGAAAAAATTCCAGATGTGATTCCTGATTACTTACGTGTTAATTTTTAAATCATTCTGGATTTAATATTGGTTATACGGGGTAGTAGCTCAGGGGGAGAGCGCTCGGCTGAAGACCGAGGTGTCGTGGGTTCGAATCCCACCTACCCCATACCTTTTTATTTTCTCTTCCGAATCCATTCTCATGAAAACTGTTAAAGAGGGGGAAGCGAAAGTATCCGTCCCATCCGAATCCCTAACAAAGAAATCAGAGACCTTTTACAACCCTGAGATGGAACACCAGAGGAACGTGACTATCGCTTGCTTACGGATGTTCAAAGCAAAAGAGATACTGGATCCTCTCGCTGCAACCGGGGTCCGCGGGATCAGGATACTGAAAGAGGTTGCTGGAATTAAGAAAGTCATGTTCAATGACGCGAATCCGAAGGCTGTGAAACTGATAAGGAAGAACCTGAAACTGAATGAGATTGGAAAATCCAAGTACGAAGTCTACAAAAAAGACGCGAATTCGCTCTTCCTGGAGAAAGGGAAGTTCGATTTTGTGGATATTGACCCGTTCGGCTCGCCCATCCGATACCTCAGGAATGTGGGATATTCACTGGGAAAGGATTCCGTCCTTGGCGTTACAGCCACGGATTCAGGAGCGCTCGCCGGGAAATTCGCCAAGGCGTGTTTCAGGAGATATGGGATTTTCGTGAGCAAGACGGATTTTGCGAAAGAGCTCGGTGTTCGGGTCTTGATAACCTCGATCATCCAGAACCTCGCTGTTCATGACCTGACTTTCGAACCGCTCTATTCGCACGCAAACCATTACTTCCGAACGATTGGTTTGGTTGGGTACGGGGTGGATAAAAACCTCTCGAAAATCCGGATGGTTTCCTATTGCCCGAAATGCCACAGCAAGGTTATAGGAGTTGAAAAGACATGCGGAAACTGTAAGGGCAAAACGGATATTCTGGGACCGCTGTGGACAGGGAAAATCCAGGACAGAGAGTTCTGCAGAAAGCTCCTTTCGAAATTCGACTTCAGGAACAAGAAGGAGATCGTGCTCTGCTCCCAGGAAATTGACTTTCCCTTCTATTACGACCTCCACCAGATATCAAAATCCCTGAAAACGAGCTCACCAAAGATCGAAACTGTTATCGAAAACTTGCGAAAGAATGGATTTGAGGCTTCAAGGACGCATCTTTGTGCAACAGGATTGAAAACGAATGCTGGTGTTAAGGAAATCCTATAATTAATGAATTTTTAAATTCTTCTTAATACCATAAAATTCTTTTGGCACCTTTTCCCAGTCCTCACTCGAAAGTGTAGGTGCGTATTTTTCGAGTTTTTCCTTTTTCCATATTTGTAAATAGTCTAAAAAACCCAATATAGTGATTTCATCCTCAAAATCTGCATATCTAATCATGTCGATTAATTTCTTTTTTGAAATCTTTGGGATTATGAGTTGGTTATTTCTGACTTTCACACGAATACAATTTTTTTCGGGCTTTTTTATATGCGCATATAGAATGTTAAAATGTCCCACTTTCTCTTTCACGAAATATAAATGTTCAATTCCACTCAGTACTTTGCTAAGTTTCGCGTCAAAGGTTATAGTGGTACTGCCTCTCAAATTTGCAGTATACTCCCCATCAAGATTATATTTTATCATAGCCAATCAAATAGAAATATAAAAGAAAAGGAGTTTTAAATCTATTATTCAATAATTTCCTCGTCTTCCCTGACCTTTTCCTCGACCTCTTCCTTTATCCCGAGTCTTTCGATAACCTCTTTGTAGCGGTTTCGGATTGTGACCTCTGTCACGCCTATCGCGTCCGCTACTTCCCTCTGCGTCTTCTTGTTGCCTTCGAGAACAGCTGCGATGTACAGAGCAGCAGCAGCGACTCCTATCGGTCCCTTGCCGCTCGTAACGTCATGTTTCGTTGCCCGGTCAAGGATTTTCACCGCCTTCACCTGAACCATCTCGTCCAGACCGAGTAGCGAACCGAATCTCGGAATGTAGTCCTGTGGTTTCGCTGGCAGTATCCGGATGTCGAGCTTCCTCGCTATGTATCTGTATGTTTTCCCTATATCCCTTTTCGCGATTCCTGAAGCCTTTGATATCTCGTCAAGCGTTCTTGGCGCTCCTTCTTCACGGCAAGTGGTGTATAACAATGCTGCTATAATAGATTCTGTTGACCTTCCCCGGACAAGACCCTTTTCCACTGCTCTTTCGTAAAGTTTCGCGACCTTCTCGTGTACTGCTTGGGAAAGAGCGAGGTAAGAAATCAGCCTCTGAAGTTCTGAGAATGCGAATGAAAGGTTCCGGTCTTTAGATTTTATCAGCCTCTTGTGCCATTTTGAAAGCCTGTAATATTGGGCGCGCTTTTTAGGGGCGACCTTGAACAGTTCTCCTCTCCCCTTTCCAATTTCTGTGGTTATCCCTTGATCGTGTTTTGTAACGGTTAATGGAGCTCCTGTTCTCACCCTTCTTGACCTCTGGTTATCATCGAACGCTCTCCACTCTTGGGTTGTGTCAATCATAGAAGAATCAATAACCAGGCCGCATTTAGAGCATACCATCTCTCCCCTTGAAGGGTCGTGTCTGAGCTCGGATGATTTGCACTCGGGGCATTTTCGCTTTTTTTTCTCATCTTTAGGAACCATTTTACTCCCTTTAAGTGATTATAGTAATCTAAATGTTAATATATCTTTGGTTTAGTCCTTTATAAAGATTTCTATAGTTTAGTGTATAATTATTACTTTTGAATAGTGATTACAAATCCTAA
>JAZGEG010000049.1:0-3425 GCA_036478655.1 Candidatus Aenigmatarchaeota archaeon
AATTAATATGGTATTCCATTTTTATAATTTTGAAGCTCAAACCTCTACATGGATACTGGCGAATACAACAGAAAATTCTATTCAAACATATTCAATAAAAGGGCAGACAGGTACTACAAAATACAGAAAAAAAAGATAAGCATAGTATTAAATCTGCTGGAAAAACACGAAAACGGGAAAGTTTTGGATGTTGGCTGTGGTGATGGCCTCATATCATCCTTGATAGCCACTGCGACAGGGGCGAAGGTTTACGGGGTGGATATAAGTAGCGAGGCTGTATCGAAAGCCAGGAAAAGGGGGATAATCGCAAAAGTGATGAACGTGGACAAACAGGGATTCCCGTTCGAAAAGGAAAGTTTCGATGCGGTGTTCTGCGGTGACTTGCTTGAACATTTGTATGATACGGAAAAACTACTCGAAAATGTAAGGCAAATTCTGAAACCCAATGGTTACCTGATAATTTCGGTCCCTAACATCGCTTCGTGGTACAACCGCGGGTTCCTCTTGATTGGTTTTATGCCCACCTGGATCGAATCCTCTCTGAAAACGTATACAGGAAATCCTGTGATCAAAGAGGGCGTGGGCCACATCCATGCATTCACAAAACGCTCGCTCACGGAACTCCTTAGGTTGAAGGGGTTTTCCATAGAAAAGGTCACTGGAAGCCCGATACTCGCTGATGGCTCGAGAAGCAAATGGAAGGAGAGCTTATGGAACGGGGCGGATTCAGCTTTTGCCAAAAAGGATTCCTTGGCCTCGACGTTGATCGTGAAGGCGAGTAAAGCTGAAAAAAGAAATAAAAAAGGACGGGTTTGAATATATAACTGTGGGATTATGAAAAGGGCTCTCTTCAACAGCATTACAATAAGCCTTCCAAAGAACATTGTCCAATTCTCGTTAGGCATTATTCTTTACTGGGTTATCTTCGGCATTCCGGACACCTATATAACACTCCTCGCCTTGTGCGCCTTTCTCATATCATATTCATCCGTATACATGTACAACGACCTTGTCGATCACAAAGAGGACAGGAAGGACAGGGAAAAACTGAAATGGAAACTGGTGGCAGGCGGCAACATAAGCATGAATTCAGCGAAGGTATCAGCCTTGTTCCTCGCGGTTTTCGGCCTTGCAATATCCTTTTTGGTTAACAGGTGGTTTTTCATAATGGTAGTCGGGATGCTCTTCCTTAACTTTCTCCACACCTCTCCGTATACCAGGTTCAAAAAAAGCCTCAGAAAAACGGCAGTGAACATGACGGTGATAGAGTTTCTGAAATTCTCATGCGGCTGGTTCGCGCTCACAACCAACCTGATGAGATTCCCCTTCTGGTTGATCCTCGCTTTTTCGGTAGTTTACACCACCAGCTACCTGATCTACAAATTCAAATTCACGGGGAAGGTGATAAAGAGCAACAAGAAGTTCTTCATAGGACTCGGTTTCCTCGGCGGTCTTTCCTATGTGGTATCATTCTTCCAGTACGGGTTCCCCCTAAGCATGATACTTCTCATAGTCATACCGTTTTTCATCCTCATGCTTTTCAAACAGATGGACATAGAGTTCCACAGGATCAATAACATGATAATAATAGAATATCTCCTTCTCCCGATAGTCATAGTATCATTCATGGTGCTGACTGTCCCCGTTATCGGCCAGGCGAATGAAAACATGGCCAGCACGATCGATGATTACACGGAGGATCTGATGAAGGAAATGCCCGAAACCATAACCGAGCCGATAGACAACCTGACGGATGAATTGAAAAAGTATGAAACACTTGAAGACATAGAAGAGGGAATAAAGGAGGGTTTCGAAAACATAACAGATTCGATGGCGGGTTAGAACTTTTTCCCCATTTTAGTCACGAAGGTTTTCCAGTGCGGACGCATTCCGGATTTCTTCCCGAATATTTTGGTTTTCCCTCTCTTAACAGCTTCCAATATCTTATCCTTCCGTTTCTCAGAATCCACAAGCGTGTAGGCAGAACCCATTTCCCCCCCGAAGTGCGCATCCGAACCAGCGACCTTCGGAAGCTTGTGATCTTCAGCGAATTCCGAGGCATTTTTGTTGAATTTGTCAAGCAGGGTTCTGGCGTTGAAACACTCCACGGCATCTATATACCTGACGATTTTCTCTATCCCCTTCCCCACCCCCCTCCTCATTCTGTCAAGCGGGTGAGGAACGATTAAAAAACCACCCTGCTCCTTGATGAGTTTGCATGTCTGCATGAGCGGGAGAGCTGAAGGGATATCCTTTTTCAGATTGAGGCCTATGACCTCCCCCTCCTTCGTTCGAATCTCAGAACCAACGAAAACAATCAAACCCTTCGCCAACCTCTCGGTTTCCCTCCCCCCTTCTATGCTGTTGTGATCTGTCACGGCTATCGCGTCCAGACCGAGTTTTTTTGCAAGGGTTATAATCTCCTCCGGAGACATACTCCCATCCATCGAAAAATTCGAATGTATGTGGAAATCAACCTTCAAACTTCGCTGTTTCGAACTTGCCGGAGGCATACTATCTTATTAAAGCGATTACAATAAATTTATATGTGATAGACATGGATAAGTTCCTTCGCATACAAGAGCTCGCTGACCAAAGGGGTCTGTTTTTCCCTTCAGCCGAAATCCATTCGCCTCCCTCGGGATTCTGGGATTTCGGCCACTTAGGGGCGGTAGTCAGGAGGAAGATCATAGATTTGTGGAGGAGGGAGATTGTCAGAAAAACGGACTCCCTCGAGATCGAAGGATGCCTAATCCTTCCTAAAAAGAACTTCGAGGCCTCAGGACACCTGAAAGGATTCGTTGATCCTTTAATACAATGCAGAGAATGCCACAGGATATTCAGGGCGGACAAACTAATAGAGGGGAAAACGAAAAAGACAATACCGGAATCCCTGGAAATCCCCAAATTCAACGAACTGATAAATAAACACAAAATCCACTGCCCTGAATGCAAGGGCAGGCTTTCGAGCGTTAAGAAGTTCAACATGATGATAGGGGTTTCAGTCGGGCCACTATCCGACGAAAGAAACGCATATCTCAGGCCGGAGACATGCCAGAACATGTTCACTGCCTTTCAGAAGATTTACAAAACCTCCCGAGTTTCCCTTCCATTGGGAATATCCCAGGTGGGCAGGGCGTTCAGAAACGAGATCTCCCCTAGACAAGGACTCATACGAATGAGGGAATTCACACAACTCGAAACAGAGGTCTTTTTCAACCCTAAAAAAATAAACGACTTCCCTGAATTCGACAAGTACAAGAACACAAAACTCAGGCTAAAACTTTTAGGAAAGGAAAAAACAGAATCTTTCGCCTTGGAAAACGCAGTTAAGAAAAAAATAATATCAGGGAAGCTGATAGGCTATTACCTGGCGATAACCCAAGAGTTTTTCGAGAAATGCGGCCTTGACCCGAAGGATATCC
>JAZGEG010000050.1:0-10704 GCA_036478655.1 Candidatus Aenigmatarchaeota archaeon
GGTTCTCGGATTCTTTATCTTCTGAAGGAAATGGTGGACTAATTCATGCGTAAGTGTTTTATACGTAGATTGTGGATCCTTCGCATTTTCTATGCAGTGCTTGTATATTTCCTTAACTTCACTAAAAAATTCCCTATGTCTTCTTTTCAAGTTGTATCCGAGTATCTCCTTTACCTTTGCTAATCCGTACTTCAATTTGTAAATCTCTTCGCCGCTTTCAATCGATTCATTGGTAGCAGTTTTAGTGCTATTTGTGTTATAGAAACCCATTATTTCTTGGGGTATTGGAAGCTCATAATATCTGAGTTCCTTTCCCGTATGTAACTTTACTGGAAATGCCGGGTTTTTTTGTTCGAACAATCCGAAATATCTCGGCATTTCAGGTACTGGAAGATCATTTTTGTAAAGGAAATCTGCTACTGTGCGGTAAGCCATTTTAAATTTATCCAGTGCTTTTCTGAGTGTTTTCTTTCTGGAATTAGGTAGATTAAGGCTTCCAACATCATCTCTGTATAAATCCATCGTCGCTGTCTCTTCTATCATCTCAACCAGCCATGGCTTTTCCAATATTATTTATAGTCTTTGGAGGTTTATAAATGTTTAGTTACTATAAAGTGGCTAATTTGTTAATTTATTATGTGTTTTAAATCCTTGTACAGAATTCTTGTGGAGAAAGCTTTTAATTTATATCCATTTGACCAATAGAATATTATGATGGTCAAGGACGCGATGAACAAGAATGTCGTGACAATGGACCCGGATGTGACCGTTCAGGAGGCCGCTAAAAAAATGGTCGGTGCGGGGACGAAGTTTATCATAGTCACGGAAAATGAAAAGCTGGTAGGGATAGTGACTGAATGGGATTTTGTGAAGAAGATTGCAGGGGAGGAAGAATTCAAGGAGAATGCCAAGCTGAAAACCATAATGACGAAAAAGGTCATAGTTGTCATGCCTGACACAGAGATAAGGGAAGCTGCGGAGATAATGGCAAGCAACAACATAAAGAAACTGCCTGTGGTTGACAAAAACGTTCTGATAGGGGTTGTGACCGCAATGGATATAGTGGCAGCTGAGCCAAAACTGATAGAGCAGATAAGCGAGCTTATTCTCACGGCCGGTAAGCAGAAACCGGTTGCTGGATAGAATTTCGAATGTTTATTATATCATGGACGCCAGGAACATAACCAATCCGGAGGCTACCGGGATCGTCAGGTTGTCGTTAATCCTCGGTAGGAGTTCTGTCAGCGAAGATGCTATTGCTCCTGTGAACGAAAGGACGGGACTGACAAAGAATATCCCTGCCAGGAGAGATCCCAAAAAGCACGCCATGAATCCCTCGAAAGTTTTTCTCCCTATCATGTGTTTCCCGAATTTCTTTCCTATTAATGTTGATAAGGAATCGCCGACAGCGAGCATTGCACACGCGGCGGAAGCTATTGGGAGCGGGAAGAGAATGAAAGTGATGGTGCAGCCCAGGTAAAAGAACATCGCCCCTGTGAAGGGGTTTCGGACGTCTTTCCTTTCGAACCTGAAAAGCAAATCCCTGAATTTTGATTCGAATTTCTCAAGGAAATTCGCGAGTTTTCTTTCCTGGCTTCTCGTGTACCAAGAGTAAAGGAAAAGGGAAAGCGTGATAAGGGCGAAATAAAATATCGTTGTCTCTCTCTCGGTGAACTGTGCCATGATCACGAAAACCAGACCTGAAAGGTGGACAATCTGCCTTGGAATTTCGGTTCTCATATGTCGTTCTTGCGATTAAATATATTTAAGTAAGCCCTGACAATATTTAAAAAGTGATAAAATGAAGGGGATAACTCCGATAATATCGATAATAATATTATTGCTTATAGCAGTGAGCATAGCGGCTGCGGCATGGACATACATCTCTGGTTACTGGGGTGGTCTTGTGAGTTCGGGCATGGAGATAACCTCCACCGTCTGCAGGGACGGGACAGATACTATCATATATGTCCACAACCTGGGAACGGAGAGACTGAACGTAACGGATGGGGCAGGTGTAGACATAGACAGGACCGATGGGGGAACCGCTGTCTATGTATATGACCCGGCAGACGGCTTAGTGGAGGCAGGGGATACAGGACAGATAAAGGACACGGCCTGCTCTTCTACAGGAGTGAAGAACAGATGTGCGTATGATATACTTCACCTGCCTTCGGGAAGGCTCCACCAGACCTATGTAACATGCTACGGTTAGGTTATTTATTTTTCAACCTAAAATTATAGTGATGGGAATAAAGCTAGGTAAGGAACAGAAGAGGCTTTTTGAGACATTTTTATTTCTGGTTAAAATCCTTTTGTTTTCCATCCCCCTTTATCTCATATTAATTTTCCATGACGTTCTCTTCCCCCTGCAGGAGATGGTCAGCCAGAATGTTTACCTCGTATTGAAATCCCTTGGCTTTGAGGTTTTGAGGAATGGGAGTTTGCTGACTGCGAACGGTTTCGCGTTTTTCATCTCAGAGGACTGCACGGGGTGGAAGAGTATGCTGTTCTTGATTGCGCTCATGTTCGCCGTTCCGAAAGTCCATATCAAAAAGCGATTCGTGGGTCTGGCATTCGGCATTCCAGTGATTTACATCGGGAATCTTTTCAGGATTTTGATCATGGTTTCCGTCTCGCTGACCTATGGATCTGAATTCGCGGGCGTGATCCATGATTATTTCTGGCAGCTTGGTCTGGTTTCGCTTGTGTTGATCGTGTGGGTTTCGTGGCTGATTTGGATCGGAAAAGTGAAAGCAAAGAGGAAGGTAACGTTTTTAAAGCGTTTCCGTAAATTAATAAAACCTAGGTGAGGAAATGGAGGAGATCGTTGGACTCGTGCCCGCGGCCGGGATAGGAAAGAGGTTGTATCCGTTTTCGAGGGCTGTCCCAAAGGAGATGTACCCCATACTGGGGAAAGCGGTGATAGAACACAGCATAGAGAACCTGAAAGTCAGCGGTGTGAAAAAGATATACATGGTAGTTGGTTTCCAGAAGGGAGCGCTCATGGACTATGTGGGGGATGGATCTTTCTTCGGTGTTAACGTTGTTTATCTTTACCAGATGAAGAGAAAGGGTTTAGGGCATGGGATACTACAGGGCAGGGGATGGATAGACCGGACGTTCGTCACGCTCCTGGGGGATTCGTTCATAGAGCCGAAGGAGGAGCTGAAAGAACTGATAGAATACCACAAAAAGGAGAAACCCCTCGCAACTGTCATGCTTTTCGAGGTTGGTGACATATCAGGTTATGGTATTGCGAAAATCGAGAAAATGGAAAACGGGACTGGGAAGATAGAGAAAATGGTTGAGAAGCCCTCGAAAGAGCAGGCTGAGAGTTTGAAAATGAAGGGGAAATTTTACGCTCTGTGCGGGGCTTACGTGTTCGAACCCAGGATTTTCGATTACATCACGAAAACTCCCCCTAGTTTTAATAATGAAGTCCAGCTGACAGATGCGATGATACTTGCCCTCAAGAATGGGGAAAGGATAAACGGTTTTGTTTTGAAGGGGAAATACCTTGACATCGGGAAGTGGCATACAGTTAAAGAAGCTGAGAAGTTCTTGGGGGATGTCATGGATGTAGAAAAGCACTACGAAGAGCGCGAAAGGATTATGGAAGTAGTTCGCAAGCATGAGGAAGAAAACAGCGTAAGGTAGCGGCAAAAATATCAATTTTTAAAAGTCTGGAAATAATTAAGTGTTATGATAAATTTTTGCAAGAGGTTGTACGGCGTAGAGTTTATCAGGTACTTCATGGCTGGGGTTGTTGCCACATTATCCGATTGGGGGTTGTTCTATCTATTGGCGGTGTTTTTCAATGTCTATTACCAGTTTTCTCTGGCAGCTGCACTGATCCTTGGTGCCATTGTACACTACACGTTAAATAAAATCTTCACTTTCAGATGCAAGTCACGGGCAATTGTCCGGCAGCTATCAGTTTATGCCGGAGTCATCATAATTTCATTGGGGATAAGCTCGGTTTTTATGTTCCTTTTCATCGACATCTTCTTGATATTCAAGATGTATGCCCGAATGCTGACAACATTCATCATGATTATGATGAACTACCTGTTACAGAAGTATTTGACATTCAGCAAGATAATATTCAAGTGATGTGCCCTTTGATGTAGTTCTTCCATGATGTACTATATTTTTGTTGCATCCTCAAGGAACTGCTTTACAGTTTCTTTGCTGTACGGATGCACTATCATGCTGTTCAAAAGTTCTGGTATCACCGTAACTATGTGAGCGCCTGCCAAAAGCCACTCCACTATATTCAGGACCTCCCTTGTTGATCCGATGATTATCTTTGATTTGAGTCCGAAATCGTCTATGAGCTTCCTTGCCTTTTTTATCTCCTCAACACAGTTGTATCCCATATTATTTACCCGACCTCCGAACAGAGAAACGTATGTCGCCCCTGCCATGGCAGCCAAGAAGCACTGTTGAGCGCTCATCATCGCAGTTACATTGATGCGTACTTTGTGTTTCTTTTCCAGTTCATGTATAACGCCTAGGTTATCCAGCTCCCCGTTAGGACCATGGATAGGTATCTTTATGACTATGTTATCAGCCCATTTGGAAAATTCTATCGCCTGCTTGATCATGGTTTCTGGTTCATTGCTCGTGACCTCGACCGAAAGAGGATATGGAGAGATCATCCCCGCGATTTCTATCGATCTTTTCTTAACACCTTCCATGCCACCGGTGACCCCGCACTGGAAGAGGATAGTGGGGTTTGTTGTGGCTCCCCTGACTATACCCATTTTCATATACTTCTTTATTTCTCCCATGTTACCGGTATCAAGGAAAATTGCCATAAAATCACCTCACTTTTTTGTCTTGTTCCCCCTCTTTGTAATTCTTTATCAGTTCCTTCAGCCTGAAGATGATTACGTGCTGTACCTCGCAGTGAAAACCCTCGACCAGCGGGGTTGAATTCTTGGGGATGATTATGCAGGCATCGCAAATTTCTTTGAAAGCCCCTCCATCAAAGCCCGCAAGTCCTATGCATTTCCCGCCCCTGTCCTTCACGTATTGCATGGCTATGGTCAGGTTCTGTGACCACGCACCAGCACTCCCCATTCCACTACCACCATGCACGCTTATTCCTATGACCACATCTCCTGGTTTCATGAAATTTTCTATCTGCCCCTTGAAGACGGATTCCCATCCTTCGTCGTTCGTCCAGGCTGAAAATGCCGTAATATTGTCAACCAGGCTGATTGCCTTGAACCGTTTCTTCCTTTCAACTATGGCAGTCTTGGAAAGGTCTCCTGCAAAATGCGAAGCTGTTGACGCGGAACCCCCGCATCCCATGAGAAACACGTGATTCCCTTTCTTCCAGGCCTCGAAGAGGATGTCTATGGCTTTGTCTATCTCCTCTATGTTCACGCTGTCACAGATTTCCTTGACATCCCCCAGATAACTCCTTATGTACTCTTCGTTGGACATGCAATCTCCTCTAAAAATGCTTTCCGTCATAGACTATTTTTGATCCGTCGAAATCGAATTTGAAATTAGTCTTGATCAGGCCTTCCTTCTCCATAAGGCTCTTTATCCTGTCATGGTTGTTCTCGACATACAGCAGGAGGAAGCCCCCTCCGCCAGCCCCGATTATTTTTCCGCCTATCGCGCCGTTCTCAAGGGCGATTTTATACCATCTATCGATCTCCGGGTTTGACATCTTATCCGTGATATTTCTTTTCAATTCCCAGTGGACGTTCATCCATTCGCCAAACCTTCTCAGGTTCCCCTTTTCCAGGAATTTCAGGCTATCCTTGCCTATTTTCTTTATCTCATGATAATAATCGAATATATCGGACTTTGATTTGTTTTCTGACTTATCTTTCTGGTCTTGCAGCACGATGATAGCATCTCTTTTTATCCCGGTGTAGAACATCATAAGGTCCCTTTCCAGCTTTTTCAGGTTGTTGTACGTGATGTTGATAGGTGAAACCATGACCTTGCCTTTGGTGTTTATTTTAAGATGTATCAGGTTTCCAAAGGCTGCGGCATATTGGTCCTGCTTCCCCGTTGGTTCCTTTAACACGTTCATTGTTATATATGAAGCATCTTCAGCCAGTTTGTACTTGGAAACGACCTCTCCTTTGAAATAATAAAGTGCTTTCAGTAGTCCTATGAGGAAAGATGAAGAGGAGCCAAGGCCGGTGCCTGATTCTATATCCGCTATGGAATGGATCTCAATCGAATCCTTTATGCCTGTAAGCCTCAAAGCCTCCCTGATCAGCGGGTGTTGTACCTCACTGACGGAATCCACTATCTCGGTCTTGGAATAATTAAGCTTTATCGATTTCTCCACTCTGTTGCCGACTGTAATGTAGATGTATTTGTTTATTGCCGCCGTTATCAGGGATGACCCGAACTTAGAACAATAGAAAGGGAGGTCAGTTCCTCCACCTCCAAGTGATATCCTCAGAGGTGTGCGTGTTACAATCATATAATAAATTTATTGATGTAGTATTTAAAGTTAACACCGAAACCTTTAAATATGAGTAATTTTTTATGGTAAAATAATTTCCACGGCCTTGTCCAGCATAACCTGTTTATAACCCCGTCCCTCTCGAGGAATACCGCCTTCTTCATCCCATCACACTTCCCTTTTTGGCGATTTCCAATTTAAATTTCTCGTATTTTTCAACCCTTCCCATCTCCCTGAAAAATTTGTTGCTGGCATATCCGTATAACCGCATCTTCTTCTCCAATAATTTCGGAATTACGTCCTTGGCAAAATCACACTTCCCGTTTTCTGGTATTTCTTCAAATACCTTTGACTCCATAACGTAAATTCCATTGTTGATGTATATTTTTTCGTCTTTGAATTTCTTGAATTCCTCTGGTGAGGGCTTCTCCATGAAGACCTTGATTCTCTTGTTCCTATCCATCGTAATTATACTGCTGCTTATGTGTTCGGCTGGAAGCTCTCTCACCACTATGGTGAAATCGCTGCCAACCTTCCTGTGGAATTCGAGGACATCGTCAAAATTCTCGGTTGTGAGGTTATCGCCATAATAGATGATTATCGTATCCCTGACCTTTGGCTGGATTAGTTTCACTGCCCCAGCAGTGCCGAGCAGACGGTCGCCCTCCTCGGAATACTCTATGTTCACACCGAAAGAAGACCCGTCCTTGAAGTATTCCTTCACCTTGTCAGCGAGGTGGGCAACGCAGAAGACAAAATCCTTGTACCCCATGTTTCTGAAGAATTCGATCTGGTGCTGAATCAGTGGCTTGCCATCCAGTTCGACAAGGCATTTCGGTATATCCTCTGTCATCGGCCTCATCCTTTTTGCAAGGCCCCCTGCCACGATCACAACCTTCGGCTTCATACTCATAATATCACTTTTCAAATGTTATCATGAATCCCAATGATATATAGAATGGTAGCAATCTAAATGGGAGACTTCTCTGTGAAATCACTTTCATATTTACAAGCTTTTTCATGCTGCTCGGAGAAAAGGAATTGACATGATCTGGGACCTTTATCGGATTCCTGCCCAGAAAAAATCTGCCAATGATAGTTAAAGATTCGTTGGGAAAGGTAATGACCAGTAATCCCCTTGGCTTGAGAATCCTGCCGAATTCCTTTAAAACCGATTCAAAATCAAAGATGTGTTCCAAAACCTCTGTACAGATAATGATGTCAAAGAATTCATCGGGGTATTTTGTTTCATGGAGATCGCCAAGTTTGAGATTAGCGAAAGGGCAACGCTTTTTGGCATGGTCTATTGCAACAGGAGTTATATCTATACCATAATACCTACTGTTTTTTTCTGCCATGTGCAGTCTTTCCAGCAAATGACCCTCCCCGCAACCGGCGTCCAATACATTTTTTATTTTTAGTCTTGGGGATATGCCTCTAATAATGTTGTCCAGTCTTTTATTGTGTGCAAATCTCACAAATCTGTTTTTAGAATTATAAAGCTCGTCCATGTGATCTTCAGGCATTACAATATGCTGGTTTCGCTTCATAGTTTAGAAGTAGCGATATGTTTTTATTAAAGTTTCGGTTAGATGAATTTCTTCCATGTTGCCGCATAAAAGTAACCTTATAAATTCCAGTCTTATTAATCAAATCTATGAATTTCGATTTTATTCGCGATGAAAAATTTTTGCTTCTGATTGTAATCGCGGTCTTTCTGGTATTCACGATTCCACAGCTAGGAAGCCTTTTCGTGGAGGACGAACTCGATGCGATAATATTTGGAAAAAATGCCATCGGTAATGCACATTACACGCGATATGTATACGAAGGGAGAGCTTCACTCGATCCGCCAGAAGAATGGATTCCGCGTCTTACACATCTACCAATGCTCTCATACTCCATTTCATTCGGATATCTTATAGGCCTTGCCGACAGCACGATAAGACTCGTTCCGATTTTTTACATGATTTTGACTATATTCTTTATATATCTCACAGTAAAAAAACTCGTCATCAAACTTGACATGGATAAAAGACTGCCTATCTTAACAACATTCCTCTTTTCAATCAGCATGTATGTCGTGCAGGCTTCTCTTTTAGTTCAGATAAGCACCAGTACGTTGATGTTCACCTTTTCGCTTTTCATTTACGTCTTTGTTAATTTTTGCGATAAACTTAACTGGAAAAATTCAACGTTGCTCGCAGTACTTTTCGCCTTCATTTTGTGGTCAAAAATGGGAGAGCCGGTAGGGCTGGGAGCGAGCCTGGTTGTGTTTTACCTCCTACGTAAAAATTACAGAAATGCCATTTACTGTGTGTACATTGTGGTAGCAGGGTTTTCCATAATGCTGGCAACATGGTTTTTGTATTGGTATTTCCAGGGGATCGACATCTATTTTTTCCTCCGACCGTTCACACATGACATGGAAAGGGCAACAGATGCTGTATTCAATCTTTCTTTGAAAAGAATGCTGGCTCTTTTTTACACAGTGAAACGTTTCATATTCTGGTTCACCCCTGCACTTTCATTGTTATTTGTTTACGCGTTTATGAAGAGGGTGATTGAATTCAAAAACAGCAGGAAAATAAATTTCTTTGATTTTTTCTATATTTTCTCCTTCATAATGTTCGTGGAATTCATATTAGTTGGCGGGACTTCATTTACCTTCCCAAAACACCACGCCACAATGATGTTGGCAATGCCACTGATAGCAGCAGTCATTATTTTGAAGTTTAAATACGATTTTCAAAGAAAACATATACTTCTTTACTCCACCTGCTTTGCGATACCCATAATCTATCATATCTTGTTTTTCCCGGTTCCGTTGATGCTGCCTTACCCACTGAGCATGGGTGCCCTCGAGGCCGTAAATGCCTTCGGGATGTATATGATCCCGTTCTTACTCGTCCTTTCAATCATGTGGTTTTTCATGAAGAAAAAGTGCGGAATGGGTAAAATATTCGTTCTTACGTGTCTTTTGGTTTTCCTTTCCACCAGTATTTACATGAACATCCTTCACATGAACTCGGATTTTTCAAAAATGTTCAACTACGGGGAAACGGGGATGGAAGATGCCATAGGTTACGTATCGGATAACACTGATCCGCAAGATATCATAGTGGCGCCACGTGAGATCGGTTATTACACTAAAAGAACCTTTTACTGTACTGGTTACCAACACTCCAAACCCGATTTTGATAATGTCATAGATTTACCTGGAATAAAATACTACGTGTTCAGGTCTATTTTCCGTGACCAGAACCCGGAGATAATTGAACTGGTCGAAAATACCGGATACGAACTACGCAAGGTTTACGGCAATTTTTACATATACGCACAGATAGAATCCTGATTCACCTGATGCTCGAAAGCAACCTTATGAACATTATCTCCAGTAATTCTTTCGGTATATCCGAACTCAGATTCTTCGTGGTTTTTTTACTTTCGCGCCATTCTATCGGTATTTCCTTGATGGCAAAACCTTTTTTCCTTGCCATTGCCAGAAATTCCAGATCCCAGAGCCCGTCGTTGCACCATATCTTCCCGTTGAGCGAAACCAGAACGTCCCTTCTAATTCCCTTGAACCCGCACTGCACATCCCTGACCTTGAGTCTGGGGAACAAAAACTTGATCAAAAAATGATGATATATCCTGCTCAGTAAGAGCCGTTTGAATGTCCTCTCTGCCTTTGAACCTCCAACATATCTGGAACCTATGACCACATCGTTCTTATCCAGTTCCCTGTAAATTTTAATTATCGAATTCAAGTTTATCGGCAGGTCGGCATCTATGAAAATCACTTTACCATACTTTGTCAATTTGGCGGCCTTTTT
Source organism: Candidatus Aenigmatarchaeota archaeon (assembly GCA_036478655.1). Classification (GTDB taxonomy): domain Archaea; phylum Aenigmatarchaeota; class Aenigmatarchaeia; order QMZP01; family QMZT01; genus JAZGEG01. Next base: position 10,282 of record JAZGEG010000050.1, read on the forward strand.
GATCGCCAGTCCCTTGCCCAATCTTTTTTCGCTGTGCGTGTACCTGATCCCGTGTTTTTTGGATAAATTATTTAAGACCTCGCAGGTGCCGTCCGTAGACCCGTCCTCTGATACTATAATCTCGTATTTGAATCTCTTGGAATTCAGATATTTGATCAGTTTTGGTATATTCCTTCTCAAATTGCTAGACTCGTTAAAAGCAGGTACTATGACAGATAACATATTATCATTCTTATCTTTAAGGAGTTGGTTTTAAATGTATTATGATACCAGTTCCTATAAAATTGGGTGAGCAAAGAAACGCGGGTAAAGTTAGAAAAATCTTATAAAGTTTAAAAGCACATTCAGAGTATTATTATGAGGTCTTACGTATGAGAATTCTGGTAACCGGCGGGGCAGGATTCATAGGCTCCCATCTAGTTG
>JAZGEG010000051.1:0-3393 GCA_036478655.1 Candidatus Aenigmatarchaeota archaeon
GGAAGGACATTGATACCGTAATACACCTGGCCGGGCTGGTTTCTTATTCCAAACCCAGGGAAGTCATGTTTAGAGTGAATACCGAGGGAACGAAGAATGTTCTGGAGGCATGCAAAAAAGCGGATAAATTCATTTTCTCCTCTTCTGTTTCGGTGTACGGAGAGATCAAGGGCGAGGCGGATGAGAGCTATCCAAGGAACCCGAAAAATCCGTACGGTGAATCGAAACGGGAGGCTGAGAACATAATCCGCGATTCGGATATTCCAAATCTTATTTTCCGGATTGCCCCGATTTACGGGGAGGGTTCGCCTCAGTGGCTCAAGAACCTTTCTTTGCTCGAGAAGGGCTTCCCCATACCCAGAACTCCGAACCTCACCCACGTCACACATATTTTGAACGCTGTCCATGCTTTTACAATAGGGATCAAGAAAGGAGAGGGGATATACAACATAGCGGACGTGAAGCCTGTAAAGTTCGTGGAATTCGCAGAGATACTCGTGGAGATGTTAGGGAAGGAACCTAAAACCCTCCCTTACTGGCTCGTGAACCTGCTGGCGAGACTGAAAGGGCTGAAAACGTACCTGGATGTTCTGACAATGAACAGGAACTATGACATTTCGAATGCTGTGAAGGAATTGGACTACAACCCAAAAATCGACTTCCTGGGTGAACTGAAGAAGATGGTGGACTGGTATAAACTACAGAAATTATAAATAAAAATAAAAAAGAACGGAATTTAAGCTTTTCCGATTCTGAATACCTTTGTTCCGCAGTCCGGGCAAACACCCTTTGTTGCGGGCTTTCCGTTCTTCAATGTTACACCTTTTGCATCTTTCATTTCTACTTTTTTCCTGCACTTAACACAATATGCTGTGGTCATAATTTACCTCCTATATAGCGATTATTGATTAATTTATGCGAACCCGCTTTATAAAGGTTTAGGAACAAAAAAGTCTCTTCGTTCTCCTTTTAAATTTATTTATGCGTATGAACATGTTCAAATCAAAAAAATAAGGATTTTCAGGTCTTTTATGTAAAAGAAAAACTTTATAAACCTTTATTATAAATTTTAAGAACCAAATAATCATTTTCAAGGAGGGGATAACATGCCTATAAAAAAGCGAAGGCTTCCGCTTGCTCCATTCGAAAGGATACTGAAGGATGCAGGCGCGAAAAGGGTTTCAAAATCCGCTATGAAAGAATTCGCTGTCGTGACCGAGGAGATAGCGGACGATATCGCAAGGGATGCGGTTAAGTTCGCCAAGCACGCGGGAAGGAAGACCGTTACAGGAGAAGATATAAGACTCGCGAGAAGACAATGAGAGTGATAATAGTTCACGGGGCGTACGGGAGTCCTGAGGAAAACTGGATCCCATGGTTAAAGTCAGTTCTCGAAAGTTCAGGATTCGAAGTTTTCGTTCCGAAATTCCCAACACCCGAAAACCAGAGCCTTGAGAACTGGATGGAGATCCTGAACAGGCATGGAAAATACTTTGATTCTGAGCTGATAATGATAGGGCACAGCTTAGGGCCTGCTATGATTCTCAGAAAGCTCGAAACCCTTGAGAAGCATATAAAGGCAGCTTTCTTCGTGGCTGGTTTTCTCGGGGAAATAGGGGATCCCGACTTCGATGGGATAAACTCCTCCTTTTTCAAGAAGGAGTTCGAATGGGACAAGATAAAGAAAAACTGCAAGCACTTCGAGGTGTTCCATTCCGATAACGACCCTTACGTCCCGCTAAAGCACGGAAAGGGAATAGCTGAAAATCTGGGGGTGGAACTAACACTGATCAAAGGTGCTGGTCATTTCAACACAAAAGCGGGTTACACGGAATTCCCTCTTCTGCTCGAGAGGATAAAAGAACTCATCTAGCCTTTCTCCAGAAAATCAAATTCTCCATTTCTTTACCTTGCTCTTTGCAGAAATCCTGATAGAGCTCCAGGTAGGTTTTGGTTATCCCTTTCTTGGGATCCAGGCCGAGCCTTTCAATCACATTCCTTATCGCGTTTTCATTCCCTTCAATCTCCATGTACGTGCCGAAAGGCAGGCGGTCCACGCATATGAGGGTGTTGCCAAGAGAAAAATTTGTCTTATGTTTTTCATATACCCAAAATATCTCGTATCCTAAGTTAATGAGAATTTCCTTCATTCCTTCAAAATCCTTCACATCGGTCTGTACCTCATCAGCTTCCTTGAATTCCTTTTTTGTTATGGCTTTCTTGAACGTTAGCAGGCTCCGGTTGTTGAATTTCCTCAGCCTGAGAAGGAAACCCGAATCCCTGATCTCCCCGTTATCAAAAACCAGATTATGCTCGAGCCCTTCTTCGGTCTTCCTGGCTCCTATGCTCTCGAGCTTTTTGGACATCTCTTTCTCATCATCTACCCTGAACTTTATCTCTATTTCCTTCGATAGCATAACATCTAAATAGAACTGAACAAAATGGAAATAAAAAAGGATTTATTTCGCTTTCGGTTTTATCGTGGGCATTGGAAGTGGCGGTGGTAGTTGGAGATCTTCCGCTATGTTGGAAACCTTCAGCAAACACCTTCTGAACAAATAATTCAGGATTTCAAGCGAAGGTTTTTCAGGAAGTTTCTTCTCCTTTTCCCACTGCTTTAGGAGCTTTTTGTTGTCTTCCGTCATGTAAAGCAGATTCCCACCTATCTTTATCTCTCCTACTCTAGGATCATAGTTCGTGACAAATTCGAATGCCAGAGAAAGAACCTTTTTGCCACCGATAGTGGAAATGCTCACCTCTTTCATGCCGTTTATCCTTGGAACGGAATTCACTTTTATCTCTGCCCTGATCTTCTGTTCCTTGTCCCTTTTTGCTTCAAGTGAATCGAAACTCAAGCCGATTATTGCCATGTCAATTCCTCCATATTAGTTTATTGGTAATTGTTTTATCTATTTAATATTTAAATCGTTTTCGTTTTGTTGGTTTTACACAGCCCTTATATATCCACAAGGGAGCGTGATTAAACATGAGTGAACATCTTTATAAAGGTTCGTTAGAGCGAATAAAGAAGCATATAGAGGGAATGAAACTGACACCGAAAACAAGGAGTTTAATCGAGAGGTTTGATAAGGAACATAAGGAATCCTTCAGGACAACGACAAGGACAAACTATCTATGTATGTTGAGGGTGTTTCTCGAAGGGACAAAAAACCTCTTGAGACAAACGATAATGAAGTTTTACAGGTGGGAAAACGGAGGCGAGGAATACCCGGAGTTCATCAAGCAGATAAGGAAATCCACTTTGAAGATAAAGCGAAACTATGACAATATTGACCCTGACGACCATATTGACACCGGAAGTGCTCCAGAAGCTCTGAAGATTCCGTTATGATGCCTATTGCCAGATCCTTTGCTCCGTGGTATTGATCCCAG
>JAZGEG010000052.1:0-3047 GCA_036478655.1 Candidatus Aenigmatarchaeota archaeon
ACCGATATGCTCATCCTCCGAGACTGAAACCAGCATGTACCTCGGTTTGTCTTTCGGGGTCTCTCTGACCCAGACCCCCCTCCCTTTCTTCCTCCTGTACGCCACGAAATCCACCGGGAAATCTATGTAATCTTTTGGCGTCAGCTCAGGTATCCCGAGGATGAAGGTTTTCTTGACCCCGTGCGCCACGCGAACAGCGCGCGACCATTCAGAAATCAACAACTTCTGCTGTTTCGGGAAAACGTGCAGAACGTGCTTGGAATGTATCCACTTGTCCTCCTTGACAGGGGAAGCCCCAGGGAAATATATCCTGAAATGCGAGCCGAATTTGAATCCTGTCTTAACCACATACGCCTTCATCCTCCAGTCCTCGTATATATCATACAGCTGTTTCGCGTATTCCCGCTTCACTGTGATATCTTTAAGCACTCCCACGCAATCCATTTTCTTCCCCGTTTCATTGTTCACGATCTCCATACCGAAGTGTTTCGCGAGGAAAACGGTCTCGAAGAAATCCAGTTTTGATTGTTCCCCCCTTTCCTGCTTGTAGACCCCGTACTGCCCTATCCAGTATTTCTCGAAGAGATCCTTCCCTACTTTATCTTTGTCCAGAACCGAAAAAAGCGAATCAGGATACCAGTACGCTTTCGCCTTGATTTTATCTGGCTTGAACTTCTGGGAAGGGTATTTCTTGTACGTTTTTTTAGAGTGTTTCCCCTGGATATTGAGCCTGAATCTCCTTATTACCAGGCCCCTGTCCCTCCAGTCCCTGTAAGCGTTATACCTTATGAACAGCCTCGGTTCCTTCTTGATGAAATGTTTCGCCAGCTTGTTGAAATTCATCTCCTTCCCCTTGCTATCGAGAACAACGGCATTCCTGAAGAGAAGGAGGTACATCGCCTCCTCGGGAAGAAGCGGAAGCTTGTTCTTTTCCCGATCCCCGAAGAAATCCCTCGTTAGTTTTTCAACTGTCTCGATCTCCTCCGCCCATATCCCTTTTTTAGGATCGAATTTCAGCTCCAGCATAAATATCACTAGTAATTAGTATTTGAATTTATTAATTAAACTTTGCGTTTAGGACTTAAACTGATGTCTAGAACATACCAATTTAAAAACCTGCTCGAATTCTAGATTATATGTGATAAAATGAATATCAAAGAATTGTTCGAAAAAATTGGAGAAACAAGGCTTACAGAAGAAGTCCCGAAAGGGCCGACTCTCAAGGATATGAATGTGACCCAAGAAACAATCGGACTGATAGACACGTGGGCAAAAGAAATGACACGTTACGGAATACTGGCGACATATATTCCTGAACTGAAAAAGGTAAATCCAGACTTAACCGCTATTGCAGTTGGAGACTTGTATGGGAATGAACTTGTTGTTGGAGACGGCAAAGAAGTGGTAGTAAGCATGCAGTCAGTCATAAAACCATTTCTTTACATATACGCCCTCAATAAGGGAATCCCACCCGAGGATATCTCCGGTACAGAACCCACTGCTTTGCCCTTTTACGATGACAAAATTTTGAGGCCAAAACTGCATTTAAAGAAGGCTGAACATCCACTCAACAATGCAGGAGCCATTTCCTCTTCTATCGCAATCGATGATTTTGAAGACTTCCTCGCATTTATGCGGATATTAACCAGAAATTCGAAATTGAATACATTAAAAAACGTTTTTGAGTCAGAGATGAAGACAAATGATAACAACAGGGCAATTGCAAACAGAATGGTTGCAGAGGGCCGGTTCAAAAATGCAAAAGAAGGAGAGAGAGCACTTCGAAATTACACCCAAGCCTGTTCTATAGGAATGAATGCGAGAGACGCTCTGCGGGCTTGCCTTGTAATCGCATCCGGAGGAGTTGGTATTTCTGACAATAAAAGATTGTTTGACCGGAATCATGCTGTCAGAGTCATGTCTGCAATGAATAGCTTTGGAATGTATGAACGATCAGGATTATTTTCTTTGCTGGTTGCAGGTTCAAGGGCAAACACATGTAAAAGCGGAGTTGGTGGAATTATAATCAATATCAATCCAGGAGTGGGGGCGTTTGTAACTTATAGTCCCCTGCTTGATTCAGTGGGAAACAGTGTTTACGGATCATACGCAATGATACCTTTAAACAACCTGTTAGCCGCGCCAGGTGCGATGCGATTTGACATTGATGAAACACTCCGTTCCCTTGATGTTCATGATAAAGAAGAAAGTAGAGTTGTTCACGAGAAGATATTACAATTAGTACAAAATGGAGAGAATGCTCACGTTTACCGTGCTGACCCCAAAATACTGGCAAAACTGAAAAAGGAGTATACCAAAAGAAAAGATACGTTAGACGGATTGATTTCTAAAAAATAAATTTATTAATTAATAGCCCATTGGCCTGAAGTTGAACCTCTTTGTGTAATTGCCGAGAACGGATTTCATTCCAGCGTTATTTCCATGGAACATATGGTAATGCTTCCCACCGCAGGGTCTTGAATCCGTTTCCTCGTTGTATTTATTCTTTTTTGATTTGTCCGCATTTTTTGCCAGCCTGAGATCGGGTCTTATTCGAGAACTCTGGTAATTCTGGTTATCATTAGACTTTATGCCGTGGAAATCCCGGTAAGCAGTGCACCCCGGGCAACCACACCCGAGCTTATGCCCTCTCTCCCACGGGCTTTTCATTTTGGGTTCCAGGTTTTCTTTTCGATCCACCTTCCTTTCCGTGCTCCTATAAATTTTCTCCAGACCATCCTTTATCCTCTCCACATATTTCTTGAACTTCTTCTGGTATTCTTTCAACTCCTCTTTTGTTCCATCCCCGTAAACCTCTTCGTATTCTTTCCCTTCTTCATCCTCTTCGATCCCCTCGTACCCCGGGATCCCCTCCAGTATGTCCTCTATCTTTTCTAGCTCTTCCAGGAACAAATCGCTGAGCATTTCAATATCAAGATCTTTTTCCAAATCGAACATCTTCACCCCTCGGGATAGTATCTTTATTCACATAGTGATTTTAATGATTTCGCTCAAATTTTTTATAGAGCCCCCCATACTATTATATA
>JAZGEG010000053.1:0-18257 GCA_036478655.1 Candidatus Aenigmatarchaeota archaeon
CCCAACACAAGCTTTTCTGCTCCTGCCGGGCGAAACTTTCTTCTTCGAAGCCCGATACGGAAATCATTCGAAAGCTCCGGGCGGTGGCAGGGGAATTGGGCGAGATAGACATTGCGGCGCTGATCGAGTTCCTGAAAGGGAGGGAATTTGTTTACAAAGCTTATCCCGAGGAGACTTGCCTTGTTGAAAGTGACGAGGAACCGCCTCACGATCTAAACCCCGAATCCATTGATGTCGCTTTGACAATAGCCGGGCTCCTTCGTTGTGAAATCCCTGAAGAGGTACACGTGATGAGGAAGACGGTTCTGGACGGATCTAACACCTCGGGATTCCAGAGAACCGCAATAGTGGGGATGAACGGAAAGATTAAAACATCGTTCGGGGAGGTAGGCGTAACGAATCTCTGCCTTGAAGAGGAGAGCGCGCAGATCCTGGGGAGGGAGGGAAATCGCGTTACTTATGGTCTCGACAGGCTGGGAATCCCCCTGGTTGAGATAGGGACATCCCCTGACATCCGAAGCCCGGAACAGGCGAAAGAGGTCGCTGAAAAGCTCGGGATGATCGTTCGCTCCACGGGCAAGGCGAAGAGGGGGATTGGAACGATCCGCCAGGACATCAACGTTTCGATTTCGGGGGGAGCCAGGATCGAAATCAAGGGAGCGCAGGAACTCAGGATGATCCCCAAACTCGTGGAGAACGAGGTCATGAGGCAGACGAATCTTCTCGAAATCAAGAAGGACCTGAAAAAGATGAAGTTCAAACCCGTGAAACCAAGGGTTTCGCATGTTTCGCACATTTTCAGGGGCTCGAAATCCAGGATAACCAAAAACAAAGCGACCTTCGCTGTATTGATCCCGAATTTCGCAGGCCTCCTGAAAAGGAAGCTCACCCCCACCCGCACGCTCGGGAACGAGATCGCGAACTACGTCAAAGTTAGGAGTGAATTAAAGGGAATAACACACAGCGATGAAGACCTCGAGAAGTATGAACTCTCGAAGGAATTCGAGAAATTGCGAAAAAGAATGAAGGCGGGGAAGGGGGATACGCTCATAATCGCTGCAGGCGAGAAAGAACAGGTGGAGAAGACGATGGGAATAGTATGCGAGAGGATAAATTATCTGGCAAAGGAGGTTCCGAAAGAAGTCAGGAAAGCCCTCGAAACCGGGGACACGGAATACCTGCGCCCCCTCCCGGGAGCCGCCCGGCTCTACCCTGAAACCGATATCCCTCCGATAAAGATAACCAGCGAAAAGCTCAGGGAGGTCCGAAAAGGCCTCCCGGAACTGATAGAGGAAAGGGAGAAGAAGCAGAAGAAGGAGATCAGGAAGAAGGCGAAAATAAGCGATGAAATAATAGACCAGATTGTAAAAATGGGGAGAAAGGAAACCTTTGACAAACTGGTAAAATCAGGATCCGATCCGAAAGTCGTTTCTTCCGTACTGACTTCAACACTCCGCTACCTCGAGAAAAGGGAAAAAGTCAAAACCGAAAAACTGGAGGATTCCCACTTCCTTTCGGTGTTCAAGGCCTTGAAAAAAGGGAAAATCCCGAAGGAGGCGGTCCCTGAAGTCCTGAAGTCCTTCGCTGAAAACCCGGAACAGGGGATCGAAAAGATAATCGGAAAACTCGGGGTGAAAGCCCTTAAAGAAAGCGAACTGAGGGGAATAATAAGGAAAACGGTCAGGGAGAACAAAAGCCTCCTCAAAGATCCGAGAGGGGAGAAAATCCTCCTCGGTCTTGTCATGAAAAAGGTAAGGGGAAGGGCAGACGCGCGAAAGGTCATGGAAATCTTGAAAAAAGAGCTGAAATGAGAGTTTATCTGACAATTGTCTCGTTTCTCTCGGGACCGAACGATATTATCTTGATCGGGATACCGGTTTCTTTTTCTATCCTTTCAAGGTATTCTTTCGCTTCTTTCGGGAGCGCTTCATAACCTTCACTCAAGATCCTCTCGGTGTCGAGTTTTTCCCACCCCTCCATCTCGATGTAAACGGGCTTCACTTTCGAAAGCACCTCGCTCAAGGAGGGGAAATTCTCGATCCGCTTCCCGTTTATTTCGTAGGCAATGCATAGCTTTATCGGGTTTACCCCGTCAAGGACGTCAAGCTTCGTTACCGCGAGCTCTGTCAGGCCGTTGACCATTTTGGCGTATTTGAGGATTACGAAATCTATCCACCCGCACCTTCTCGGTCTTCCGGTTGTAGTTCCGTACTCGTTCCCCGCCTTCCTTAAACTTTCGCCTATCCCTTCTTTCAGTTCTGTGGGGAAGGGCCCTTCACCAACCCTGGTCGTATACGCCTTCGTCACCCCTATTATCCTGTTTAATTTGTTCGGCCCCACTCCCGCCCCTGTGCACGCCCCGCCTGCGCATGTGTTCGAGGACGTTACGTAGGGATACGTCCCATGGTCCAAGTCGAGCAACACCCCCTGCGCCCCCTCAAAGAGAACCTTTTTCCCGTTATCTAACGCCTGGTTGACTAGAACAGTGGTGTCAGCAACATAAGGCTTTATCATTTCAGCGTATTCTTTGTATTCCTTGAGAATCAAAAGTTTGTATTCCCCGAATACCTTTTCCACGACCCCGAATTTCAAGAGTTCATCTTTTTTGCTTTCGAGTATTCTTTCCATCTTGTTTTCGAGTCCGTCGCTGACAAGATCGATAATCCTCAAGGCCTCTGTCCTTCTAGCCTTGTCGGAGTACGCCGGGCCAACGCCCCTTCCGGTTGTTCCTATCTTTACTTTCTTGTCTATGTTTGAATCCAGAAACCTGTGGTAGTCCATTATCACGTGCGCCTTCTCGCTTATAACAAGGTTCGGATCGTATCCCATTTTCTTGAGCGTGCCTATTTCCTCGAGAAGGACTTTCGGGTCAACAACGACCCCGTTCCCTATAACGAGGGACTTGTTCCTTACTACTCCAGAAGGTATGAGATGGAGCTTGAACGTTTTGTCGCGAACCTTTACGGTATGCCCCGCGTTGCACCCCCCGTTGAATCTCACAACGAGGTCCGCATCTTCGGCGAGAAAATCGACTATTTTACCCTTTCCTTCATCGCCCCACTGCGTCCCAACAACAACGACGGAATCTTCCATAAAGAACAACACTATTTTAACAAGAAGGTTTATAATTCTTTATCTACCCAGTAGTTCGGTGGTTCTTCGGTTATTGTAACCCCACGCGGATGCGATTCTTTGATACCTTCCTTCGTGATCCTCAAGAACTTCGCCCTTTTCCTCATCTCGTTTATGTCCTTGCAGCCGCAATAGCCCATGGATGATCGTAAACCCCCGACCATCTGGAATATCATTTCAGACACGCTCCCCCTGTAGGGGACAGCTCCTTCCACCCCTTCCGGGACGAATTTGCTCGCGCCGCTCTGCGCATACCTGTCGGACGATCCGAGTTTCATGGCCTTCATTGACCCCATTCCCCTGTATTTTTTGCATTTCCTTCCTTCTATGTAAACAACCTCTCCAGGTGATTCATCAGTTCCTGCAAACAGCGAACCTATCATCACAACGTTCGCTCCAGCCGCAATAGCCTTCGCTATATCCCCGGAATTCTTTACACCCCCGTCAGCTATAACAGACATCCCATACCTGTTCGCTGCTTCAGAACAATCCTGTATCGCTGTTACCTGCGGAACGCCGATCCCTGCGACTATGCGCGTGGTGCATATAGACCCCGGCCCCATCCCAACCTTCACGACATCCGCTCCTGCCGAAATCAAGTCTTTCGTTCCCTCCTTTGTTACAACATTGCCTGCTATGACATCTATATCATGTGCTTTTTTGATCTGCCTCACGGTTTTTATGACATTTTCAGTGTGACCATGACCAGTATCGACAGTGATAATATCCACACCCGCCTTTACAAGGGCTTCCACCCTTTTCGTATCGAAGGGACCTATCGCCGCTCCGACCAGAAGCCTTCCTTCGTTATCCTTCGAGGCGTTCGGGAACCACTCTCTTTTTCGCAGGTCCGTTATTGTTATGAGCCCTTTCAACCGCCTTTTACCATCAACTATCGGAAGCTTCTCTATCTTGTGATTCTCCATTATTTTTATAGCTTCCTTCACGTCAGGTCTTTGGATCGTTATCGGATTTTTTGTCATCACATCCCGGACCTTCTCATTCATGTTTTTTCTGAACCACATGTCCCTGTTCGTGAGAATCCCCACTACCTTCCCCCTCTCCACTATTATAAAGCTGCCTATATCGGTTTTGTCTTTCACTCCCTTAGCCTTGGCTATCTTGTCGTCCGGTCTCAGGGTCAAAGGATTGTGTATTATCCAGGACTCGGATTTCTTAACCCTCTCCACCTCTTTAGCCTGATTTTCGATTGGTATGTTCTTGTGTATTATACCAATACCCCCCTGCTGAGCCAGGGCAATCGCGAGTCTCGATTCCGTCACCGTATCCATTGCCGCGCTCATTATGGGGATTTTCAGAGAAATACGTTTCGAAAGCCTCGTCTTCGTATTCACGTCCCTGGGAAGGACCTTTGACTTCCTCGGGACCAGCAAAACATCGTCAAACGCGAGCGCCATTTTCTTCCTGACCCTTTTCATATTCTTACCTCTAAGTTATTTTACTAAATTATTGAGTTCTAGTTTTTAAAGCTTTTTTGAAAAAATTAGCTAACGCTTGCGACCGAACCAAACGATCCTTGCGGGTTTTTCGCTCTTTCTCACGGTCACGACATCGTTCTCTTTCAGCCTGCATACATTGTCTTCCTGCCCGTCAACGCAGAGCTCCCCTTCCCAGTTCAGGCATTTAACAGTGACGGTTCCTTTCGAAATAATCTCCCCTCCTGCCAGCCTTCCGCTGTAAGGGGCGATCGCGGCCACACCAAATTTCCCAGGATCTTTAAGGGCTTTCGCCCCCACGGATTTCGCGTACGCATGCGAGCCGCTCGGGGTGTAAAGAAGTATTCCGGAGTTGGACTCCCTCGTTTTTCTCCCCTTCAAGCGCAAATCCGAGTATAGAATACGCCTCACGTATATCGGAGAAACGAGAACGTCATTGAGCGCTAAAAAGGGAACAGGGGTTTTGTTTATCCTGGCCTCGAGCCTTGTGTATTCCCTCAAAAAGTAATCCTTCCCCTCCTCGCCGCCAACGAGCCTCCGCAACTTCTTTTCAAAATCCTTGTCGCCCATGGACATGTAATACCCGACCGATCTCCCCGGGTTTATCCCGAGAACCGGGCATTCAAGGAATGACTGGAATTTAAGGAGAGTCCCGTCCCCTCCTACCATTATCGCGAGATCGCAACCCTTGGGCTCATCAAACACGTATTCGATCCCCAGCTCCCTCAGTATTGAGCACGCCTTCAGGGCGATCGGCTCCCCGTAATCCCTCTTCCACGCAACGAAGACCTTTGCGAACATACAAAACACCCTAAACCCCGAAAACCCTGTTCACCACGAGCCTCACGTCATTAAACACTTCGTCTTTCGCCCGATCGCCGTTCACAACGAAGAACTTCTCCTCGTTCACCATCTCCTTGTACGCTTCCCTCACTTTCTTCAAAAGTTCGACCTTTTCCAGTCTATCGTTCGGCGAAGCCCGCACCCTTTTCAGCGAAACCTCGGGATCGATGTCTATGAATATGACAACATCCGGCTTCCGGACGTCCTTGTGCAGGGATTTTATCCATTCCTTGTCAACCCTGAATATCGCTGATTCATACGCGATCGTTGAGTAGAAATACCTGTCGCATATCACGTTCTTCCCCGTGTTCAGGGCAGGGATTATCGTTTTCTTCAGGTGTTCGTGGCGGTCCGCGGTGTACATGAGGGTAATGGCCTCCCCTGACGTGATCGTCGCCTGCCCGATGAGCCACTTCTTTATCAATCTCCCTATCGCGTTCTTCGGGCTCGGCTCCTCCGTGTAAATGACAGGGATCGCCTTCTTATGGAGGTAATCGTACAGCATCTTCGCCTGCGTTTCCTTCCCTGATTTGTCGATCCCCTCAAAGACGATGAATTTCCCTTCCATTTTAATCAATATTATTTTATATCAGTTTAATTTAATAAGGCACTTTCTTGAGCTTTAACAGGTAAGCGATCCCGTTCGCGAGCAAATGCAAAACCGGCGTGAGGATGAAAAGAATCACGACCCATTCCCATTTTACCGCGATCACGAACCACATGAAAATAAACATCCCGATTATGAAATCGAGCTGGTCGAGCAGGGGGGCCGGCTTCCCTCTTTCGATCCCCAGCCTTCTCTTAACGAACGACCCTCCTAAATCCCCGATCATTGCCCCCAGACCGATCATTAAACCCAGGAAGGGGGTCATGGGAAGTATATCAAGCACGACAGGAGAAAGATCCCAAGGGAGGAAAGGGAATGCGAACATCTGGAAACTCGCGACAGCGATCGCGATGATCACGCCGAGAACCAGGCCTTCCCAGGTCTTCCCTGGCCCGAAAATCGGCTTGTTTCGAAAGGATCGATTACCATCTATTGGACGTTTCCCCCTCGCGAGCATGCACAAGCCGTTCGCCCCGTAAGCAGGGAACATCAGCCATACCGCTTCCACGAACGTGTAGATGTCTATCATAATCTTCACTTCTTGAAAATCAACCAGTCCTTTTCTCCGGCTTTCTTGAACCTTAGTATGACGTATTCGCCCTTTAGCTTTTTACCGTTTAACTTGAATACAATCTTAGAGTCCTTCCTGTTTATGATTTCGTACGTTCCTTTGTCCCAGATTTTCACCTTCCCGGTCCCGTACCCCTCCGAAATCTTGCCCTCGAACTTTGCGTATTCGAGGTCGTGGTCATTCACCTGGATTGCAAGACGTTTGACCTTCGGCTTGGTTGGCGGCTCTTTTGGGATGGCCCAGGATTTCAAAACCCCGTCCATCTCCAGGCGAATGTCCCAGTGTAAATGGGAAGATTCGTGACAGTGGACAACAAATATCAGTTTTTTCATCATTTAAATTTTATATACCCACTTTAAATAAAATCTACAATAACTGTTCGGAAACGGGCCTGTGGTCGAATGGTAAGACGCCGCCCTCGCACGGCGGAGACTCCGGGTTCAACTCCCGGCGGGTCCATATGACGAGATTCCTCTACGTGACGGATACGCACGGAACGCGCTCGGTATACGAGAAGATGTTAGATCTGGGCAGGGCCAAGGGTATCGATTTTCTCGTGTTCGGAGGGGACATAACATCCGGGGCGAACCCCAACGGACAGAAATTCTTCCTTGAGTCCTACCTTGTTCCAAGGCTGAAAGAATTCAGGAAACATTTCAAAAAGCCTGTTTTCATCATGATGGGGAACGATGATTTCGCCTCGAATTTCCGCCTGCTCAAAAAGGCGGGGAAGGAGAAAATAATTCGAATTTTACATAACAGGTTTTACAATATGGATGGTTTCGAAATAGCTGGTTACCCATTCGTCAACCCCACCCCCTTCCTTCTGAAGGACTGGGAGAAGACAGAGGAGGAGATAGGGAAAGATCTCGAAAAGCTCTCGGAAAAGATTGACCCAAAGAAAACCATTTACGTTTTCCACGCCCCCCCTCACGGAACGAAACTGGACATGCTCCTCAACGGCGAGCACAAGGGGAGCGAGGCGATTCGAAACTTCATAGAGAAAAAGCAGCCTTTGCTTTGTCTGCACGGGCATATACATGAATCCTCTGAGGTTTCAGGGGCGGTCAGGCAGAGGATAGGGAAAACCCTGTGCGTGAATCCTGGGAGCGGGAGGATAATTTCCATAGACCTCGAGAAAATGAGGATAAAGAAAGTTAACTAGGGTAGCTTTTTAAATCTTTTTCACAATTTTTAGAAGGAGAGAAATTCCACCAAGGTGTTTGGGATGAGCGAACTGGTCGAGAAAACAATGTGCCTGAAGTGCGGGATTGTTTTTAAGAAGGCGGAAGAGTGCCCGAGGTGCGGGAATAAGGACAGCCTTGACGTTTACCTCGAAACAAGGGAATAAAGGTTTATTTCTGAAAGACAACATAATATAAAGATGGTGTCCGAAACCCTGAACAAACTAAAGTGGACGGGGGGACTGGCGAAAGTCGAAATCGTCTTCGTCCACAGGGGCGCGAAAGACGACAGGAAAACCATTTCCGGTCGAAATATCACAAGCATAAAAAGATCGCACTTCTATTACAGGGGTAACGACCGCGAAACGTTCATACCGAACCACAGGGTCTTGGAAATACGAATGGAAGGGAAGGTAATATGGAGAAAAAGAACGGTTCCAAAAGGATGATAACCTGCTTCAAATTCCCAGAAGAGGGGAAGTCATACAGAAAGTGGAAGAAGGTCCGTCACCCAATAAGGGTCTTCAGGAACTACATTATCATAACTCTCGGAAAAATACTGCCTGACATAGAGTTCAAGAACAGGCTTTACAGGAGAATCGGAATCAGGATAGGGAAAAACGTCCACATATACGGCACGAACCTCGACATCTTTTTCCCCGAACTGCTCGAGATCGGCAACAACTGCACACTCGGGGCCTACAGCACCATACTGACGCACGAGTTCTTCAACGGGGAATACAGGATGGGTAAGGTCAGGGTAGGAAACAACGTCCTGCTAGGGACTATGTGCCTTGTGCTCCCGGGGGTTGAGATAGGAGATAACGCGACTGTGGCGGCTTATTCCTTGGTGAACAAAGACGTCCCTCCCGGGGCTTTCGTGGGCGGCGTCCCGGCGAAGGAGATCAAAAGATGAACCTGAAAACGATTTCCGAGAAGATTCTCGGCAACAGAAGGTTTCTGATTTTCCTCATTTTCGCGAACCTGGCGGGATTTTTTGTCGGCATCCACTATTACTGGGAACAGCTCATGGGTTCCTCCCCGCTCCTCTGGATAGTCATCCTGGATTCACCGATTTCCGTCCTTCTCTTCGCTCTCGTGTGCGTGATGATTTACCTCAGGAAACGTGTTCCCGATATTCTAAAATTCCTCGCGTCCGTCTACGTGATAAAATACGGGATATGGACGATGCTGGCGATTTACCTTTACTGGAACACTTACGTGGTATTCGAGGATCAGGTTGTGGGGGTTCTTAACCTTTTCCTCCATTTCGGGATGATTTTGGAAGGGATTGTTCTCATCCCGAAAATCAGGCCGAACAAATATAACACTCTTATAGTTTTTGCGCTCCTCCTCGCCAACGACTACTTTGATTACTTCCTAAAAACCGTCACAAGAATCCCGGGCACGCACATGAACTTCCTGATGATGGAGAGCTTTGCCGCGACAATCGTGATAATTATTTCAATCGTTATTTATCAGATTTCAACAGGTTCAAAATCCAGTTTAAAACTATAGTGCTTCTGCAGTTCCGGGCTGAATTTAATTAAACTTCTGTTCCCGTCAAGAATACATTCAAGGTTTCTCCCGTTTAAATGAAGAGATGAAACATAACTTCCTGATTTCAATCTCGTTGTCCCAATGTCTTCTTCCCTGATTTCCATTTCCGGTACCGCAAAATTTATCAGCTTCAAATTATCTTTTGCAAGATTTTCAGCCTCCTTTTTAGTTGGCCTTGCAAAAAAATGTGAATACCAGTAATCTTTTTTACGATCAGCTTTTTTATGAACAGAAGTTCTTGTAGAAAAAAGAACAGCTGCTGAATCATATTCAATCTTTCTTATAATTTCATTCTCATCCTTGTCCAGAACACCTGAAGTAGCTAAATCAAAGAGTTCTTGTCTGTAAGTTGGTATACCCAGTGATTCCATTCTTGCCTTAGGTCCGCAATACCTTGGTAACCCCATTGACTCCAGAACCCTTGCCATGTAAGCTCCCCCTTTTTTTAATCTAACTATCGCTCCATGGCCATTGGACGCTGGTACAATTTTCCCCTTTAAACCCAAGCCAGGGATTATTTTTTTCTTGATTTTTTTTAGACTCTCCCCCCCTTCCGATATATTCACATTCTTTCTTAAAAACCCGGAATAAAAAGCAAAGTTTGCAAAAACATTGAGAAAAGGGAATTTACCGTCTTCGCTTTCAACATATATCCTGTCAAAACCATTATCTTCTAAGAAACTTTTACAATCAGAGGCACACTTATAGCCCTGTCCCCATGAAACATAAGTTTTTACTACTTCCTCTCCAGTTACAACCGGATAATTTTTCAACGTCATTAAATTAAATTTATCTTAATTCTTTTAAATTGCTATTTACCAGAACAAGCGACCCTGAAGTTCTCCCCCTTCTCTTTTGTCTGGAACTTCGAGCCCAGGAATTTCTCGCACAGCCAGATGTTCGTCTTGATGTGCTCTGTCAGATCAGGCGCGATTATCTCTGATTTTCCCTTCGCCAGAGCCATGAAAGGGATGAGCTGGTCCGCGAGGTGGTTGCCCACGGTGGATTTATACTGAATCTCTTCCTTGAGCTTGAACGCCGCCTCCTCACCGATTACTTCCGATGGCTTCCTCCTTTCGCCTGCACAGTCCCCTGAAAGAAGACACCCCGTCGATGTTTCAGCCCATACCGCAAATACGGATCCGGGGCAGGCAGCTTTCACGTAAAGGGGCTTTAACTCCACCCCCTTCTCCTTCCTTATGATCCTTCTGAAACCCCTGATCTGCCTGTGTGCGACATCCTTGTTCCTCAGGGATTCGCTCGCTATCGACAGCCCGTTGATTTTCAAAACCTCACCAGGGTCCGTGAGGGTTATCGGCTTTATCTCCTGCACGGGGTTTACTTCAAACTCCACCCCGCTCCCGCCAACCGGGTAGAACCCGTGTTTCTTTATCGTGAATTTCGCAAGAACGCCCATGCTGGAGAGTATCGGAAGCAACACGTTTTCCATGTATGGTACGGGCGGACTCCATAAGGAGGCGATGGATCCCCCTTTTATTTTCAGAATTGTCTTTTTCCTTCCGAAAACCGCGGGGATAAGGGTAGCGTAACTCAATAAACCTATCGACCCGGCGGTTTCAATGTTCACCTCGAATGTCCCGCCTTTGATCTTCTTGGGAACGAATTCGATCTCCTTCGACCCCACCTCGTCCCCTTTGATCCCGGCAGAACAGAGCTTCCCGATCGTCCTCACTGCCTCCAGGTGCTGGTGCCTCAGGCCCGGACTAGGCCTCTTTGCCCGTATGCCCGTTATCCTGATCGGCTTCCCCGTAAGGGCTGAAAAGGCAGTCGACAAGCGGACGATCGTTCCGGACCCAGAACCGTATTCACCAGGAATATCCATCATAATTATTATTTGTTTTGATAATTTAAACCAGTTTGAATCTCTCCCCGTTTTTCGGCGCTTCGGCCTGGAATCCCAGTTTCCGAAGCTCCCCTGCAAATTCCTCTGTTTTCTCCCCGTGTGTAAGCAGGATCTTCTTCGGGTTGACCTTTTTGTAGAACTCGATTAGGTGATCATGGTCAGTGTGCGCGGAGAAGTCAAGGAATTCCATCCTCATTTTCGGTTTCACATTAATCTCCTCAAGTATGAATTTCCCTGTGTCCAGTAAAGTCCTCCCCCCTGTTCCGGGCACTTGAAATCCGGTGAACACAAGAGAGCAGTCAGATCTTTCATGCAACCTCGAGATGTAATGGACAACAGGTCCGCCGTTGAGCATGCCTGATGTGGTGAGGATCACGCAGGGCCTTTCAATGATACTGTCCCTCTCCCTTGCGTTCCTGACCTTTCGGGCGTAAGAAAACGCTTTTTCGAGGGCCTTGTGGTCTTTCACGCCTTTCGGATGCCTGAGAATCGCCTCTGCCGCGCGTATCCCCATCCCGTCAAGGTAAATCGGAATCCCGAGTTTGTAGAGGATTAACAGCAGTTCCTGCATCCTCCCTACTGCGAAGGCGGGTATAACGCATATCCCCCCTCCATAAACCGTTTCCTGCACGATCTTTTTGAGTGAATCCTCAAGTGATTTCCTGTCCGGGTGGTTCGTGTAAGAATACGTTGACTCGGAGATGAGCACATCGATATCCTTGAATTTCGTTTGCGCCCCTTTCATTAACTGCGTGTCCATGAATTTCACATCCCCTGTGAACAGTATCCGCTTCCCCTTGCTTTCGAGAAGCGGCATAACACTCCCCGGTATGTGGCCCGCATTGTGGAAGCTCACGGAGGACGTGACGAAATCCTGTTTCTCCCCTACACGCAGGAACCTAGTTTTCCTTTCAAGTTTCTTTATATCCCCGAGCACGAAATCCAGCGGGCCGCCTTCCCTCTTCTGGATTTTCAGGGAGTCGCGGAGGAGGATGGAA
The DNA here is from genome assembly GCA_036478655.1 of Candidatus Aenigmatarchaeota archaeon. GTDB lineage: Archaea > Aenigmatarchaeota > Aenigmatarchaeia > QMZP01 > QMZT01 > JAZGEG01. Next base: position 12,217 of record JAZGEG010000053.1, read on the forward strand.
AGCAGGTCAATGGTTGCGGGATCTGAATAAAGGGGTCCGTCATACCCGAGACTGTAAAGTTGCGGGAGCATGCCGGAGTGATCCAGATGGGCATGCGAAACAAAAACCCCGTCCAGATTCACGTTCGGTTGTATCGGCCTTTCATTGGTCTGCACGTTAACCCCGTACTCCCAGAGGAACTTCTCAACCCCTGTGTCTATCAAAATCCCCATCTTGCCGACTTCCCTGCACCCCCCCAGAAAACGTATTTCGATCATTAGAATTAAATCCACTTCGATATTTAAATAAAGATTATTCGAACCGTTCACCTGTTCTTCTCACCAGCAGATACCCAATATCAAAACTAAATATGCCTAGAAATATAATCCAGTATCCGGTCACAAAGGAAACGAAAAACGCCGTTACATCCAGAACAACCCTCTTCTCCAAAATTTTCGCCGGTATGCCTTTTACTCTTCCCCTGTCAGCGAAATCGCTCACTATTTCATCCGCAACCCCTGCTGCCAGAAACACCGCCAGCAAGATCACATCCAGACTCTCCAGCCCCCAGAAAGCGAGGAACAGGACCATTGAAGCCACGCCTAAAACATGCGGTTTGCTGTCTATCTTTTTGGTCAGCAGCACGGCAAGGATGACGGCAAGGCCCAGCGGAGCGAGGAGCGGATAGCCAGCGATTACGTATGCAATCAAAACCCCGTAGGCTATCCCGCCTGCATAAGCCATCCATTTCTTCCCCAAACCCTCATCCACTATCAAATCTGCAAATTTCGTAAGAACCCCTATCGAAAACGTTGCCAGCAAAACCTCGTACATCCCAATCACAAGAATTCCGAAATCAAAAGCGGGAAAATAACAGTTGCGTCACCATCGATAGTCACGTGATTCGCTTTTTTCTTTATCTTCCCCCATGAGACCGCCTCATTCGTTCGCGCCCCTGAAAGCGAACCGTCCCAGGGCTGGGAAGTCGTGACGTAAACTGCATAGTCCATCCCTTCCCTCACGATGTTCGCTCCTATGGCATGGTGTTCCGATATCCCTCCACCGAGTATTATCCCCCCTGTCTTCTCCGCATTCAGGACGATATCAGCCAGTGTTTTCATGTCCCCTGTCACGTCTATCCCGAAATCCGGATGATCCTGCTTGAAGAAATACGTCTGCAACCCGATGGCGGAATCTGTTATCCCGGGCGAAAACACAGGGATTTCATTTTTCGCGGCCCAGTGCAGGAACGAACCCTTATCCTTAATCAACTTCCCCATCTCTTTCGAAAGCTCGCTCGGGCTTGTGAACCTATTCTTTTTGTAAAGCCTTTTGAACAACGACTGGATCTTCTTCTCCAGCGTTACGTATCTGTCGCTGGGGACCAGGATGTTCCCGATCCTGTTTATCCCCTTTCTGCGGAGCTCAACATCATCCATATTGAAATCGCCCATGAGATAAGGCCTGAAAGACCTGATGAAATCATGCTCTATCGCTCCTCCTGTTGTTATTATCAGATCCACAAACCGCTTCTCGCATAGCCTTGCAAACAGCGAACGCAGTCCGCTTGCAACCATGTTCGCGGTGAACGTCAAAAGCACGGTCGCCTTCCCCCTCTTCATCTCCCTTATTATCTCTGCACCTCTGGCCAGATGCGCCGCCTGGAAGCCCGCGGAATCCATCTGCCTGACCAACCCCTCGACGCTCATGCCCTTTTTCATTTCAAAGTCCTTGACTTTTCCCATAATAATAACCTCCTGGAAAACTTGCTGGAAAAACAATCTACCGATTTTTTACCCTCTGCTGAGGGGCAAGAAAGAGTTCACTTCAAAACTCATGATTTTATTTTACCCGCACAACTTATAAATTTTCCCGACTCCAATTTTACCCGCACAATAGCCTTAAATACCTCCGCTGTCTATTCCTTCTTATGAAAGAAATTTCGCTGACCGGGAAAACTAGGGATTTGGTTAGCGGTAATTCTATTTATCTCTATTTTATTGTGTGGTAAGGCTAGGTTTCTAAGCCTAACCACAGCATTTGTCCCTTTATTCTGAGCTATAATTTTCGAAAGTGATCATGATGAGCGAGAATAGATATATCTCTGGCAGGGAAGTCTTGGAGACTTTGTTAGCGATGGGAAGGGAGAGGTCAACCGAAAAATTGTTCAAGGTGATGAAAGATGAGTCATGATTTAAGAATTCTACAACCATACAGACCAGATGGGATATTTAACCATAAGGTCAAACTCGAATCTTACATCGGTTCATGCAGTTTTGGTTGCAAATACTGCTTTACGAGAAATTACAATAATGATCAAAAAACATCACCACATAAAATATTTGCTGAGTACGGGAGGGAGGAATTTTCCAGAATACTCGGAGAAGAACTTGACAGAACGAGGAAGATTGTGGACATGTGTTCAACAACAGACCCTTACTTGCCAGAAGAGAAAGAATACGAAATCACGAGAACATCCCTTGAAGTTCTGGCAAGAAAAGGAAATCATGTTATGATAAATACGAAGGGCAGTCTGATTCTGAGGGATTTGGATATTTTAAAAGAAATGCTTCCAAGGGTTTTGGTTTCAGTTACAATAACGCACCCGGATGACGGATATTCGATGGTATTGGAACCTTACCCTCCTTCATCAAGCGAGAGAATAGAACTTCTCAAGGAGTTGGCAAGCAAAGGGTTTAAAACAAAACTCAATTACGATCCTGTTATAAAGGGATACAACGACAATCCAAAATTGATAAGAGCCCTTATTTCAAAGATTGGTGAAGAAAACTTATCCATGATCGACATTTCAGTCCTAAAAACCTCGGAAAAAACATTTCGAAGTATTTCAGAGGCTGACAGGGAACTGGGCAAAAGTCTTGAAGAATTTTATCTTAAAGGGGGGGAAACTGGTAAAAGATACAGGACACTTAATGCAGAGAATGTGATCGATCTTTTGTTTCCGTTGAGGGACGTGTGTTTGGATTTTGATATCCCGGTGTCCTTCTACAGGGATATTGAAACCGCCGAGAGTCGGGATGGTTACCATCTTTTGATAGGTGATTGAAATGAAACTTTCCAAGGCAGAGGAAACGGGATTCAGAAAAAATGCAAGGAATGGGGGTGGATAATTTGAATGTCTCTATAGAAATAGCCTCATCATTATAAACGCTCACGCATTTTTTATAAAACTCCAACTTTTCCTGCACAATAGCCTTAAATAAAATCAATACCTATCTCTTCTCATGAATGAAATTTCGCTAACAGTGAGAATGAGGGATTTTGTTAGCGTTAATTCTAAGTGTTGGTATTTCAAATTTTAGTGTCGGGGTTTTTCTGACCTGACCAACTATTGGCCCCTTATCCTGAGCTCTAATTTTCGAAAGTGATTTAGATGGAGAGAATAAGCGTTTCTGGTGGTGAAAATCGGAAGAAATTCGCAATCGAAAGAACAACTTCGGAGATAACTTTTTTATATTCAAAAAAAAGAGGAGGTGTTGAAAATGAGAAAACCAAGACTAAGAATAGAAATTCTCCCGACTCCGGGATAGAGGGAAGGAGGTCTTCCTCCTTCCCTACTTTAAACGAGGTTGAGCTGGAACTGACCACTGCATGCAACCTTAGGTGTATCCATTGCTATGCTGACGGGGGAAACCCAAAAAAGAACGAGTTGAACACAGTGGAAATACTCTCCTTTGTCGAACATTTGTCAGAGATTGGAGTAAACAAACTCGTTCTGACTGGAGGAGAGCCGTTGCTGAAGAAAGATATCCTGAAAATAGCAGAATTCTCCTCGGATTGCGGATTGAATATATCAGTCAATACGAACGGTTTCCTGCTAAATGAAAAAATCGCGAGTTTTCTCTCTTCCCTTAACGTGCGCGAAATCCAGATCAGCCTGGACGGGGCAAGACCCGAGACCCATGACTTGATCAGAGGAAGAGAGGGAAGTTTCAAGGGGGCCATGAACGCAATAGAGACATGTCTGGAAAAGGGCCTTCCGGTCAGAATAGCAACAGTGCTTGTCAGACAGAACATGAACGAGATTGAAGAAATCGCAATGCTGTGCAATGATTTAGGAATTAAGAATTTTTCCGTCGACCTTTTTATCCCGGCAGGAAGGGCGGAAGGTAATAGGATATCAGTTAGTCTTGACAAATACGTTAAATTGATGGAAAGGTTGAGGGGAATAGGGAATATATCTTCCAATCCAGGAATACACCCAATCTGCGGAGTGGGTTTCAACAAGATATCTGTTCTTTCGAATGGAGATATTGTCCCTTGCGTGGCCATGAGATCGCTTGTGGCAGGTAACATCCGAAAGGATGGTTTGGTGAAAACTTTTTCCTCCTCCCCGATTTTCAAGGAAATGGGCAGAGCGAATATCAATGAAATTAAGGAATGCAAAAGCTGCAAGGTCAGGAATATTTGCAGGGGAGGTTGCCGGGCAAGGGCATTCGCGATATCCGGACGAATTGTTTCTCCAGATCCGGTACATTGTAGATTATACAAGCAAACGCTAACGGGCAGACGAGAACGTTTAGGGAGGTGATTTAAATGGCAGATTACTCTGGTGGTTTTGGAGATTGGAAATACACTAACATGTCCAGCGCTAGGATAGATGTGAATGTAATGAAAGGGATCTACAAAGAAATAAACGCAAAGGGAACGATTCAAGTCGGTTGGATTACTGGATGCTGTCCTGGAACAATACATCCTTTACTCTTGAACGAAGACGGTGCACTTACAATGAACAAAGGATGGTACTGAATAGAAGGAGGTGAGCTAAATGAATGAAATTAGAGGAATTGAACTGGAAAGGGAGTTTCGTCCAGGCGGAGCCCTATACCAGGTTGTGGAGGAAGACGATGGATACTTTCTTCTAGGACTTGGATTATGGGACAGGCCAAATGTGAAGCACAGTAAAGAAGTGAAGGACAGGACCAAAGGCCAGATTGTCAGGATCGATGAGAATGACAATGAAATCGGAAGGTCCCCTGAGCTTAGCAATATAATCTATCAGCTGGACCCGATAGATGATGATAGGATTTTTGTTGGCTGCAGAAGCGGGGATCTGTTATACCTGAACAGGGATCTGAGCATCGACAGAAAGCTTGATCTTGAGAATTCCGGGCTGTATTTCTGGATCAGGGACGGCAACAACCTGATCGCGACCATGAGGGCAGGAGCAGCTCTCTTCCTGGATTTGGAAACAGAGGATTACCAGGTTGTCCAATTGCTGGACCCGGATGTTAGGATGTGGCCCATCGCAAGAAGAGGTGATAATATCCTGATGGGCTCCTACAAAGGTGACCTGGTATTGATGGAGGAAAGGGATGTGGTAAAAAAGACCAGAGTCAAGGATAATAGGTCAGCCATCTGGACGATAGATCCGCACAAAGACGGATATCTGGTAGGGACTGCCCAGGGGAAGTTATTTTACCTGAGCGAGAACCTTGAAGAAATTATCTGGGAAGGAAAAATCCCAACCGGCGTGACATCCACGGAAAGGATATCCGACAACCAGTTGGTTATAGGTGACTTCAAGGGGAATCTGCATATGTTCAGTGATTCGAAATGCCGGATGGTGTACCAAAATCCTGAAGACGTGAAAAACAACCCAATCTGGTGGATCACATATGACCAAGAAAATCATTTAATCAGGACAGCGTATGCGAACGGGCAGATGAGGACGTTCAAAGGTAAAACAGGCAAATACATATAGAAAAATTCAATAAAGGTGAAAAGATATTAACTAGGATTACAAATTATTAAGTGATAGCGTGGATGTACAAAAACGATTCAATCTCGTGAAGAGGAACACGCAAGAGATATTGACAGAACCCGAATTGAAGGGGCTGCTCAAAAAGAAAAAGCACCCTTCCGCATACATAGGCCTCGCTATCACGGGGAAACCACACATAGGGTATTTCATCCCCATGATAAAGGTAAGCGATTTTCTCAAGGCTGGGTTCCACTTCAAGATCCTCTTTGCTGACATACACGGTCACCTGGACGACCAGAAAACGCCCTTTGAACTGCTGGACACCAGGATGAAATAC